>NZ_JBGOSN010000019.1:0-76374 GCF_046335115.1 Paracoccus sp. P2
ATCGTGCGGTAGCGGGTGGGCTCAGGCTTGCTCATACTCGCCCCTTAGCCCACTGGATTCGCAGTGTGAATCCCTCAGAAAACGGAGTTCTGCAACAACGCCGCTGGATACAGAGATGTCGATACCAAGGTCCGGTTTTGGCCGTTTGCCGCCTCATCACGAGTCTACCTGGCACCTCTCCGATACCGCCACTCCCGCGGCGCCTCGCGCCCGCCCTCGTCGCGCCGCCGGTACCGCTCCCATCCGTTCGCCTTGAGGTAGGCGGAGACGCGCATCTGGTCGCCGCGGGTCCAGCGGGCTGGCTCGAGCCCGATGGCCTCCTCGAGGATCTCACCGACCGACACATCTCTCAGCGGCTCCGGGCGCGGAACGCTCTCCGTCCGGGAATTGCCGTAGTCGGGGAATCCGTCCGAGACAGTGCGGATCTCGTGCGTCAGCCAGTGTTCGATCAGGTCGTCCCAGGCGTCGGACTGGTAGCGGCGGTCCTGTTCCTCTCGGGCTTCCGCCAGTAGCGCCGGATCGTCGATCCACCAGATTGCCCCTGCGCGGAAGCGATGGACCGCCTCGGCCCAGAGCTGGTCCCGGTCGCGGGCGAGCGCCGCGATGTCGATGGCGCCGCAGCGGAGCGGCCAGAAGCGGCGGTTGCCGGTCTCGTCGCGCAGATAGGTGTCGGGGTTCACGGTGCCGGCGAACACGCACTGGCGCGGGACCTCGACGGTATAGCGGCCATACGGCGGGCGGAAGCGGTCGGTGGTGCGGGTCAGGAACGCCTTGATGCGCGAGACCTCGGCACGGCCGATGGCGTCGAGTTCGGCGATTTCCACGATCCAGACACCCTGCATGTGCAGCGCCGCGTCCTTCGAGCCGAGTTCCGGGAGCTCGTCGGTGAACCAATCCTCGCCCGCGAGCACCTTGATCGCAGTGGATTTGCGCGCGCCCTGCGGCCCCTCGAGGATCAACATGTGGTCGGCCTTTACGCCGGGCCGGTAGATGCGGGCGACGGCCGAGATCAGCCAGAGCGCGCCGATGGTGTGATGGAACGCCGTGGGTTCCGCGCCGAGATAGGCGCTGGTCCAGGTCTCGACCCGGGGCGTGCCGTCCCATTTCAGGGTGTCTAGCCAGTCGCGGACAGGATGAATGCGCAGCTCGCGGGCGACGGCGCCGACGGCGCGGCTCACGACCACCGGCGCCACGTTGATGCCGCGCAGCTGCAGCCATTCGGCGGTGCGAATGTCGTCGGCGTCCTCCCAGGGACGCGGGAGGGATGCGGCAGCACAATCCCACGGCAGCGGTTGGCGCACCACGATCTCCTGCGCGAACTCGTCGAAGGCGAGAACGCCGGCGAAAGCCGGATCGGAAGTCAGTGCGACGATGACGTTGGCCTCGTTGCGCTCGGGCGCGCCCGCGAGGTCGAGCCGGAGACGCCTGAACCAGGCAGGTTTCGGGATCGGTGCGTGCGGGTCGCCGGTGGCGTTCACACGGCGGCGGAGCTCGGCCAGCTGCTGTGTGAGGACCGACATGCCGATGCCTGTCGCGGACTTGATCCCCGCGATGACCTGCCGTTCGGGCAGCGGGTCGAGCTTTGCAAGCGCGATGCGCCCGAGCAGAGTGGACAGCGCTTCGAACTCGGGCGGGTTGGTCAGCGCCTCGGCCGCAGCGATCAAGGTCGCGGGATCGTCGGCGGACGCAACGATGGGTGTGGCCGTCTCCGGGTCGACCGCATCCGCGGCCTTCCTACCCGCTGTCGCTTCTGCCGGGCGCGTGTAATCCTTGGCGCGGGCGCCGCGCAGCAGGTCGTCGTTGAAATCGTCGCCATGGAGCGGCGCAACGATCTCGTTCGGGATGTCCGCCCGGTTCAAGCGGTCCGAAAGCGTCGCGGCCGCCTGGCGACCGGCGTCGCCTGCATCGGCGTAGATGGTGACGCGCCGGGCGCCCTCGGGCCACTGGAACCGCGCCAGTCCGTCGGCCGACAGCGCCGCCCAGACCGGTGTGCCGTAGAGCGCGTGCGCGGCGAGCGCGGTCTCGATGCCCTCGGCAATGCCGATGTGTCCGTCCCCCGGCATCGGGAACAGGCGAACCACGGCGTCCTTCACGCTGCCGAGCATCTTCTTGCCCGGACGCGCCTTGGCGCTGCCGTCGTCGAGCAGAAAGGTGCGGTGGATGCCGGGCGCGCGCCCTCCGTCGGGCAGCCGCAGGATCGCGATCAGACCGGGCCAGCCCCGGCAGCTGTCGAAGTCCGGCAAGTCGGGATGGAACAGCAGGTCGGGCGATCCGGGATCCGAGACCCCTCGGGCGCGCAGATAGGTCTCGCCCGGCGTGCCTGCGATCGGCTCGGCCCCGTCGACCAGCCGCGCGATCTCGGCCGAGTGATCCGGGCGCGCGCGCATGGACGACTTCGGCGCGGGCTGCGGCGCAGTGTGATCCATCCCCGCGAGCCGCGCCGCCTCGTCGAAGAGTGCGCCGTCGCAGAGCCCGGTCGCCTGCGCGATCAGGTCGATGGGACCGGCCCGCTCGCCCGTGGCGTAGTCGAAGCCCCAGCCGGCATAGGGCCCGTCGAGATGGATGGTGCACGAGCCTTCCTTGCGCGGCGGGCGCCCGGAGAGGTCTGCGCAGCGCAAGGAACGACGGTCCCGCGCAAGCCGGGCCTCGGGGAAGAGCCGGGGCAGCCAGTCGGCGGCCGAAGAGGCCAGGCGGTCCTTCACCGCCGCCAGATCGTGCCGGGTCTTCTGGACCGCGATGTCGTTGAGGTCGATCATCGCGCCCCTCAGGCCAGAAGGACGAGCCCGCGCTCGGCCCGGGTGATCGCGGTGTAGAGCCAGCGGCGGCGGTCGATCTCGCTGCGGCCGAGCCCGTCGTCCCAGACGATCACATTCTCCCACTGCGAGCCTTGTGCCTTGTGGGCGGTGATCGCCCAGCCGAAGGTCGCCTCGGTCAGCAGGCGCTTCTCCTTGTAGTCGCGGTCATGGCGCTTGTTGTCGTAGGCGACGTGGTCCTCGAAATGCCCCTTGTAGATGCGCAGCCGGCCCGGGCGACCGTCGTCGTAGGGCTCCCCGATGCGGCGCCCGTCCTCATCGTGGACGACGGCCGAAAAGTAGAGGCTGCCCTCGTCGACGATGTCCTCGAGCGTCACGAACATCCCGTTGATCAGTCCCAGATCGTTCTGGTTCTTCAGACAGATGATTTTCTCGGCCGGTCCCGTGGGCAGCCAGGTCCCGCCGAGCCCTGCGGCGGCGCGCATGGCGTTGTTGATCTGCAACCGCGTGGCGTTCAGTCCGCAGATCAGCTGGCCGCCGCGGAGCGCCTGTTCCGGCGTGATGTCGCCCTTGCGGAGCTTGGCAACATGGTCGTCGTAGACGCCGAAGCCGATGGGCCGGCCCTCCCGCGCCATGGTGGCGAGACGGATGATCGCGCTTTCCGCCGCCTGGCGGTGGATCTCGGTCAGCATCACGTCCGGCTCGTCGCGGGTGAAGGCGCCTTCGCCCCGGATCGGCGGCAGCTGGCCGGAATCGCCGAGCACGAGGATCGGCTTGCCGAAGCTCATCAGGTCGCGCGCCATCTCCTCGCCGACCATCGACACCTCGTCGAGCACGATGAGCCGGGCGTCGGCCGCGTCGCTCTGCGGGTTCAGGGCGAAGCGCGGGTGCTTCATCGCCGAGAGTCCCTGGCGCATCGCCTCGATCGCGGCATCGGCCGTGGTGCGCGCGAACCCGGTGAGGCGAAGCGCGTCGCGTTCGGCCAGCGCGATCTTGCGGGCAGCCTCCTCGATCTCCTCCTCGGTCGCCTCGATCACCGAATAGATCAGGCTGTGGATGGTGCGCGCCGGCGTGCCCTTGCGTGTCAGCACCAGCGCGGCCTTGCCGGTGAAGGTGGCGGTGACGACGCCGGGCACGCACCGGCCGTCCTTCGCGCTGCGGTGGGGCGAGAGGCCGAGTTCCTCGAGCGCGAACTTCAGCACGGTGCTCTTGCCGGACCCGGCATAGCCGAACAGGCGGAACACCTGCTGTTGCTCGGTGCGGGTCTCGAACCACTCCTTGATCTCGCGGATCGCGGTGGCCTGCGTGGCGGATGGGGTGAACTCGGTCATGAATGGGGTGCCTCCACTGCGTAATCCTTGACGATCCCGCCGCGGGTCGGATCGCCCACCTCGCACGGACGGACGAAGACCCGGCGACCGTCGGCGAGCTGCCGCCAGTGACCGCGTCGGATGTGCCAGCGTGGGCTGGCGTGACTGCCGCCCTGAGGCGGCGTCGCCGCGCGCAGGCGCTCCGGATCGATGGCGACCTGGCGCCAGACCCATCCGCGCACGCCCTCGCGGGACAGGCGGGACCGTTTTGCAGGCGAAACCTTGCGGTCGCGGATTTCAGGTGAGGCGCCGAGGATGGTCAGCGCGCGCCAGACGATGCCGGCAGCGACTTCGCCGTGACCGCGGACCGTCTCGTCGCTCTGCTCCGCCGGGTTGCCCTCTATCTCCGCCTTGCCGTCCGGATGCATCCAGATCCGCACTAGGCAATCCGTCCAGCCGCGCGGCGCCCGCTTGCGCATGAGGAACGTGGCCTCGACGATATCACCGTCGGCGCGGGCGCAGACGATCAGGCCCGATGGAGACGCGCGCTGCTCGCGCACCTCGAAGATCACGGACGGGTGCGGCAGCCGAAGCGGACCGGTCAGCACCCGGGTCATCGCGCGGTCGACGATATCGCCATCGAAGGCGGCCTGATCGTCGAAGAAATAGATCGGCGCGAACTCCGCCGCTCCGAGAAGGTCGGAGCACCAGAACCGCTCGCGATGCGCGCGCACGATCCGCTTGAGCTCATAGGCGTCGGGGATCATGGCCGGGGCTCCGCCCGTTCGCGGCTGAAACGCTCCACCGGAGCGTTTCCGGGACGCCGCTCACCCCAGCACCGTTTCGCCCACGCACAGGGGGCGTGCCATTTGCCGGCCGCCATGCCGCCGCAGCAGAGCACTGCGGTAGGTTCGGCCGCGGCGCGCGGCAGCCATTCCCCGGCCTCGGAGGCCCGCACCACGGCGACGGCGCGATCCGACATTTCCTGCGCGAGATGCGCATCGAAGGGCACGAGCTCGGCGTGCAGCTCCATCGTGTCCCGGTTCAGCGCGGTAAAGAGCGCCGGGTTGGGCAGCTCCATGTAGGCCTGATAGAGGGCGATCTGGGCCGCGTAGACCGGCCGTGCGAGGCTGACGCCGCGCTTGACCACATCCTTCCAGCTGACCGCGCCGAGCGCCTTGTTCTCCCAGAGCGCGGGATAGTCCACCGCGACCGGGCCCGAGACGAGACAGCCGTCGATATGGCCCTTGAAGCGCCCGCCGAGGGCCTCAAACCCGAACTGGCGACCATCGGGGCGCTCGGTGCGCAGGTCGAAGCCGGCGATCCGGAACCAGCCCGCGACGATGTCCTCGGCCCGGTGGCCCGCCTCGAAGATGCGCAGCGTGCGCGGCGCGAACTCCTGGCCCTCGTCCTTCGGCACCGCGAGGAAGTCGTACTGGATCTGGCGCAGGCAATCGCGGCCGAGACCCGAGGAGCTGACATAGGTCCGCGGACGCTCGGCGCGGTGGCGCGCGGACAGCGCCGTGTCGATGGCGGCAGACACGGCTTCGGCGATGGGAGGACGTGGCGCGCCGGCGCCGTAGAGGAAACCCGAGCCATGGTTGAGGTCGATCATCGCTCGCGCTCCCAGAACCCGCCGGCCTGCGCGATGCAGGTCAGCTTGTGGAACTGCGCGTCCGTCAGCCGGGCGTTCTCGCCGAACCGCGCGAGCTTCTCGTGGAGGCTGTCGCAGAACTCGATCTCGAAGTCGGTGACGGCGTTTTCGGTGGCGGCCTCGAGCAGGTGCTTCCAGCTGCAGGACGCGGTGTCGTCGTTCAGGTCGATCATGACCGTGCCCTCCGACGCTTGCCGACGGCGACGGGATGACGATCTCCGGCCCTCCCACGGCAGTATTCGAGGAAACCAGGCGCGTTCAGGTTTTCGCGCTGCGTCCCCCACGCGAGGTTGTCGGCGCGATTGTTCGCGGCGTTCTCGTCGAGATGCATGACGACGGCGCGGTCGAATGGCGCGGGTCCGTGGAACGCCTCTGCGACGAGCCTCGCGACCTTGTAGGTCGTTCCGCGCACCACGATGATGAAGCGGGCATCCTGCTTGTTCCACACGCCGAACGTCGGCGTGCCCCCGTAGGATCGTTCGCCGCCCTTGGGTATCGGACCGCGATAGGGCGCGAGCATCACGCGCCCCTCGCTGCTCACTAGCAAGTCGGGGGCGCTCGGGACGGTTCTCCAGATTTCACCGTTGGTCATTTCGCTCTCCGACTAGAATGGCAGAGGGTCATCCAGGACCGTGCCGGTGCGCTCCTTGCGCGCGGCCTGCTCCTGCATGCTGTCGATGTAGCCGGTGACCGCCGCCTCGATCAGGCGGTCGATGTCCTCGGCGCCGCGGTGGAAGAAGGGCTCCATAAGCCCGAGGTCGGTGAGCGCTTCGGCGAAGAGCGTCCGCGCGTCGCGGATCGCACGGGCCTCGCGCGCGGTCTTGTCGATCATGCCGTTGTTCCTTTGGGCGATGGCGCTGCCCACGTCCTGACAGCGGCGCGAGCAGAAGCGGTGGTATGGATGGCGATCCCAGCGGAGGCCGTGGCAGTAGCCGAAGCCGCGCGCCTCTCGGGCGCAGACGGCGCAGAGCGCTACCCGAGCAAGAAGCTCCCGATCGGGTCCTCGGGCGGCCAACCCGCCCTCTGGAGTTTTTCGGACTGGAGCACGATCCAGCGCGAGATCGCGTTGGTGGCCATGGCCTCGAGGTCGCCGAGGCTGAGGCTTGCGATGGGGGCGTGCAGTCTTCCTCGGGCCTCGAGCCATCGTCCGATCTCCAGCGCCGCCTCGCGCGTCACGTGCGCCTGCCATTCATCCGGGGTCATCGGCCCGGCAGGATCGCGCCGGGCCTCGGGCGGCGGCGAAGGCCGGGTTGACCTCCGCCGCCGTGCTGCCGACCGCGCCTCACCCATTGAGCCAGGCGGGCATGCCGGTCGCCGGCGCTCCGCCCGACGCGGACGGCGGGGACGCGGGCGACTGCTGGGCGGGCGACTGCTGCGTGGGCTGCGGCGCGGGCGCCTGTGCGCCCCAGGCCGGAGCCGCCGCCGGGGCTTGCGGTTGCGCACCCCATGCCGGCGTGGGCGCCTGCCAGCCCGGCGCCGGCGCGCTCGTGGCTTTCCGCGGCGGGGCGTTGACGGGCTCCGGGGGCACGGTTTCGCCGCGCATGATCGCGGCATGCTGCGGCTCGTCGGGCAGAACGACATTCGCGATCCGGTTCTGGTCGCGGTATTGGGGGTTGGAGGCGGGCTCCACCATGATCCGCGCGGCGAAGACGATGCCGTCGAGATGCTTGAGCCCGGGCAGCACCCGCTTGGCCTTGGCGTCGGGACTTTCGTCTCTGGGATCGAGCCCGAGAGCGCTGTCGACCATCGCGCGAAAGGTGGACTTGGAGATCTTCCAGCCGATCGACTGGCCCTTCTCGTCGACCTTGCCGCCCGCCACGGTGAAGCTCTGCCAGAACTTCCGCCGGGCATGTGGCCCCTCGAGGATGGTGAACTCGCAGTCCAGCATCTTCGCGTCGCTCGACTGCGAGGCCTTCAGGAGCTTCGTGTCCATCGGGGTGGCGCCGTCGACGCCGCCGGGGCGCACGGTCAGGCGGACCTTGGCGAAGGTGCCGTCGGGGATCAGCTCGCCGATGGGGGCCATCTGCGGCTGGGCGTCGTTGAGATCGTAGCTCATGGATCTGTCCTTTGCGTCTGGATCAGGAAGGGGTGGCGGTGTGGGCGGGTGCACGGCCGTCGATCTTGGCGATCAGCGCGCCGAGATCGGGCGCCTCGGTCACATCGAGGCGGCCGGAGCGGTCCTTGGCGGGAACGCCCCAGGGATTGCCGGAGCGGCAGACGAGGCGGCGCTCGGCGGAGTTTTCGTCGAGGGTCCAGTCGCCCTTGGCGTCGCGGCCGAAGAGTTGCATCGAGACCACCTGATCGACGATGCCCGGCAACTCGCGCCCGGCCTTGGTGCCCTCCATCTGCGGCTGCCAGGTCGCCGTGCCGAACTCGTCGGTCACCTTCTCGAGCACGCCGACGAAGATCACCGTCTTGCCGCGGGCGTGCTGCAGGTGCTTCAGCGCCTGGATCACCTCGCGGCCGAGCAGCCCGTAGGCGCCACGGACATCGGGCTTCCCGGTCCGCTCGGAAAAGGCCTCCGGCTGCTGGCGGGCATAGGCCATGGCCTGACGCGTCAGGTCGGTGATCGAGTCGACGAAGACGATCCGCTTGCGGGCGAGGAAGTCCTCGATGCCCGTGCCGAGATACTGCTGCTGCAGCCAGGCGTGATACTCGGCGCCGTACCAGGACTTCGGATGCTGGGCCGGATCGTGCCCGCCGATCAGTACGGCGAGGTCGCGGAAATCGGTGAAGCTGCGCACCGGGATCGAGTCCCCGCGCCAGTCCTGCACCGACTTCATGCCGGCCTCGAGGTCGAGGCAGACGGTCTCCTCGGCGGGCAGCGTCTTCAGGAGCGTCGTCTTGCCGACGCCGGGCGGGCCGAAGATGGCGAGGGACGTCTTGTTCTCGGCGGCTGAGAGCCGTTCGTCGGCGGTGATGATGCGGAAGGCCATGGGGTTCTCCGGAGGTTGCGTTCAGGGTGCGCGGCGGCGGGGGTGACCGGGTGCCGAAGGGGAACCTGCCCGGCGTTGCCGACCGGGCGTCCCGCCGCCGCGCGTCACCGGTCTCGAGCCTCGAGCCGGAAGACGGGTTTGCCGGTGGTCTCGCTGCGCGCGTCCGCGAAGCCCTCGCGCATCGCCGCGGGCCAGGCGCCGAAACGCCGCTCGGGCACGCGGTAGGCGATTTCGAGATACTCGGTCGGATCGTCGCCGGCGGCGCGGATGCGCTCTGCCATGGCGGCGAGACGGTCCTGATCCCACGCGACCTTCTTGGGCAGGTCCGCGACGATCACGACGCCCTCGTCCTCGACGCGCACGGTGCCGCTGGTCTTGCCCTGAGCGGTTCGCTCGGCCGCGACGGCGGCCTCGTAGCGTTGCGCGATTCCGGCCTCGAGCCGGTCCCGCAGCCGTTTCACGCGGGCGGTCTCGGCGAGCGCCGTCGTCTGCAGATCCAGCAGCATCTCGGGCGGCAGCGCCGCGATGTCGCCGATGGCGAGACCTTCGAGATCAATGAGGCGGGGGGCATTGTCGGGGTGCGGCATGGCGGGGTCTCCGTTGGAAGGGAATGGCAGGGCCATCACGCTGCCCGCTCTTCGAGGAGCAGCGCCGAGAGCGAGGGAGCGGCGGCCTTCGGTCTGGGCCGGGCGACGGCGATGTAGGCAAAGCGGTCGGGGCCCACGCGCTCCTGCACGAGGTGGACGAGGCCCTTCTCGAAGGCGCCCAACGCGGCCTGACCGAGATCGGCAAGCTGACGGCGTTCGGGCTCGGGTAAGGTCGAAATCACCGGCGTGACATCGATCCCGAGAAAGCCGCAGTGGTACTCGATCCTGGCGCCAGCTTCGGCCTGCGCGATCCAGGCGTAGAGCTCGACGTCGGTGAGCTTCGGCATTGCCACGCGGGCGCCGAAAGGGATCGCGGCGACCATCAGCATACCCGTGCGGCCCGCGCGGGGTCCGCGCTCAGACGGCGGGGCGCGTGGCCGGCGCGCGCGACCGCCTCGCTGATCTTCAGCGCACGCTGAAGCTGGCTCTGCTCGAAGGCTTCGACGTCGGCGAGCCGGTAGAGCACGCGCCCACCGAGCTTTAGGAAGGCCGGTCCCTGGCCGCTGTATCGCCAGCGTTCCAGCGTCCGGTGGGAGATCCCCCAGCGCCGGGCCAGCTCCTTCTGGTTCAGGCAATGCCTCTGCAGCATCGGTGTCTCCTCTCGTTGTCGAGGAGAACATGCGAAATTCCGCTGTGGGATGTCGTCAGGATCGGCGGGGGATGCGGAGGGGGATCAGTCAGCCCTTGCAGGACTGGTGTTTGGCCGCTGGCGGGGCACCGTCATCCCCCACCATCCCTCACTCATCCCCCTCCCGGTCCCACAGAGGCCGAGCGGCAGGGGATAGGTCAGTCGAGATTCAGACGGTAGCCGCCACGCCGGTCGGAGCGGATCAGATGCCGCCAGTCCTTCTGCGACTTGAAGACGTCGGCCATGCGCAGGCTTTTCGAGCCCGCGCGCGACAGGATCGCCTTGCCGTTCTCCCAGGGCGCCCCGGCCTGCGCCGCCTCGTGCAGCGCACGCACGACTTCCGCCTGGATCGGGCCCAGCTTGAACCGGCAGCCGTTGCAGCGAACCTCGAGATAGTCGACCGAGTGGATGAAGGTCGCCTCCTCCATCGGCTGTCCGCCCGGCGAGAACCCGGTCTCGATCTCGAAACGGTCGCGTTCATCGCGCCTTAGAAGGAGGTCGCCGATCATGACGAGGACGGGCTTCGCATCGCCCCAGGTCGTCGCGTAGTCGGCCTTCGGCGTCCGGAAGCTCTCGAGATGGACCTCGCCACACCGGAAAAGTTGGAACACATCGCGGGCGTGGAGATCGAGCAGGCCGCTGTGGTAGCTTTGCTCCCACGGCACCTTGTACGGCTCGCCGTCCGCACCTTCCTCGTAGTCGCCGAACTCCATGGGCACGCCGAACACGCGCACCGACAGACGCAGCTTGTCGTTCTCGGCAAGGTAGATCAGGTCCGCTTCCGTGATTTGCCACCGCTCGAGGATCTCGGGGAGCGTGAAGTACAATTTGTCGATGTGCATTCACTGCCCTCCGCGCCGATTCCCGTGTAAGATGTTTACCTTCTGTTCTTATTCGCTTGACGGGCTTCGATCAATCCGATTTTATCCTATTTCATCCACAGACGGGTGGGGATGACATGACCGAGCACCACACGCTTTCCGACCGCCTCAGAGCCCGGGCCAATCAGCTCGGCATCAGTCCTGCCCACGTTGCCGAGATGGCCGGCGTGAACCGTTCCTTCGTCTACGACATCCTCCGTGGCCGTTCAGCCCGCCCCGGCATAGACCGGCTGGCAGAGGTCGCCCGCGTGCTGAAGGTCGATCGCGACTGGCTGATCCACGGCATTGGCGAGGTGGAGGGGAAGCCCCCCTTCTTGGACAATCCTGACGACGCCTTCGTGGCCATCGCCCACGCCACCCCGCGCCCAGCAATGGGCGGCGGCGCGGTCGTGACCGAGGACGGCGACACGCCCGGCCGCGTCTACCACTTCCGCCGCTCCTGGATCCGCAACAGCCTCAAGGCCAGCCCGTCGCAGCTGCGAATCATGCATGTGGAGGGGGACAGCATGGCGCCGACGCTGCTCAGCGGTGACGCGGTGCTGGTCGACATGACCCGGCGTGCGCCCAACCCGCCCGGCATCTTCGTGCTGGATGACGGGATGGGGCTGGTCGCCAAGCGGCTCGAGCACATCCCCAACAGCGACCCGCCCGCGGTGCGCGTCATCTCCGACAACAAGCACTACCCCGAATACGAAAGAACGGCCGACGAGATCCACATCGTCGGCCGCATCCGTTGGTTCGCGCGGGAGATCTGAGGTGATTGCGTTCCGCGAGGTCGATGATGCCGATCCGGCGCTGGTGTTCTCGCCGCTGGTGCGCGGGATGGAGAAGACCTTCGCCTGGGTAGACGAGCATGGCGGCATTTCCCTGACGCCGTCCAGGGCCTTCAAGCGGGTCTTCGTGCACTGGGCCGCGGCCGAGTTCGACTGGCCCGGCCACACCGAGGCGGACCTCTTCGCCGTCAACAAGGTGCTGAACGAGCCCGACTTCGCCCCGCTGATGGTGCTTCACGACCTGATGATCGCGATGAAGCTCGGGCGGCACTACAAGGGCGAATTCCGGCCAACCAAGGCTGGCCAGGCACTGGCGGGCCATCCCGGTCGGATTTTCGGCACGGTCGTCCCGTTCTTCCTGTTCCGGATCAACCACGCCAGCATGTCGCGGTTCGACGACGCGCCGATCCTGGGCAACTGGGACGTTTTCCTGAACGTGCTCAACGTCGAGTCCGAGAACGGCGCCACCGGCGCCCACCTTCGCCGCGTGCTCTTCGGAGAACCCGAGATGGGGCCGTTGCCGCGCTACGACGAGGTGATGGGCCAGCTCTACATCCAGGTGCTGCGCCCGCTCTGCTGGGCGGGGCTGCTACAGCAGGGACGCGGCACGGCTAGCTATCGCTTCGAGGAGGCGGTGTTCATGAAGACGCCGCTCTGGAGATCGGCGCTGGTTCTCGACACCGATGCCCAGGTCGCGCCGGCGATTCGTCACTGAGGCTCCGCCGGTTCCTATCCTCTGCGCAGGCTTACGCGGGACTCCCATAAGCCTTTGAATCCGATTGTTTTCGGAGGGTGTGCGGGTAGCGTTTCCCCCATGCGAAACGTGCCGACAAATCCACAGCGGGGTTCAAACCCGCTGCCGCCCGACCAGATGACTCCCGCCGAGCGCCGCGGCGAACTGTGCGGCCTGCTGGCGCTCGGGCTGATCCGGCTGCTGCTGCGCGAGCGGGGCGAACCTTCTGACGAGACTGGAGAAATTCGCCTACACTCTCCGGCCGAGCGATGCCGTCATGCAACTCCAACTCACCGGAGAAACGCATGACGACCCACGATCCCATCCCCGCGCGCCTGGCGGCACTGAAGACTGCGACGACGCCCGAACTGAAGCAGCAGTGGCGCGATCTGTTCGACAGCGAGCCTCCGCCGTTCAACCGGCGTTACCTGGAGAGCCGGCTGACCTATCGCATCCAGGAGCTCGCCTATGGCGGGCTGAAGCCGGAGACGATCCGGCGGCTGGAACGGCTGGGCAAGGAACTCGACGGCGGTGACAAGAAGAAGCGCGGCATGCGCCTCGACCGTGACCGCCCCATCACCGGCACGCGGCTGCTCCGCGAGTGGCAAGGTGTCGAGTACATCGTCACCGTCACCGCCGACGGCTTCGAATGGCAGGGGCGGCCGTACAAGTCGCTGTCCGCTATCGCGCGCGCCATCACGGGCACGCGCTGGAATGGGTGGGTGTTCTTTGGGCTGAAGAACCGGAGGGCGCGGACATGACGAAGGCCCCTGCGAAATCAGGAATGGTCCGGAAACTCCGGTGCGCGATCTACACTCGGAAATCCTCCGAGGAAGGGCTGGAGCAGGAGTTCAACTCGCTCCACGCCCAGCGCGAGGCATGCGAAGCCTACATCGCCAGCCAGCGCTCAGAGGGCTGGGTGCTGGTCCGCGATCAGTATGACGACGGCGGCATCTCGGGCGGCACGCTCGAGCGCCCAGGCTTGAAGAGGCTGCTCGAGGACATCGAGGACGGGCTCGTCGACGTGGTGGTGGTCTACAAGATCGACCGCCTCAGCCGCTCGCTCGCCGACTTTGCTAAGCTGGTCGAAGTGTTCGACCGGAACGGCGTAACCTTCGTCTCCGTGACGCAGTCGTTCAACACCACCACGTCGATGGGCCGGCTGACTTTGAACATCCTGCTCTCGTTCGCCCAGTTCGAGCGGGAGGTCACGGCCGAGCGCATCCGCGACAAGGTCGCCGCCAGCCGAAAGAAGGGCATGTGGATGGGCGGGGTGCCGCCCTACGGCTATCGGGTCCAGAACCGGAAGCTGGTGATCGATGACGAAGCCGCCGAGCATGTCCGCTGGATCTTCGGTCGATTCCTCGAGATCGGATCCGGGACGGAACTGGCACGCGAGGTCGCGAAGCGCGATATCCGCACGCCACGGGGCAACCGGATCGACAAGAAATACCTCTACCGGATGTTGAATAACCGCGCCTACATCGGCGAAGCGGTCCACAAGGGCGACAGCTACCCCGGCGAGCACGACGCCATCATTGACCGCCCAACATGGGACCGCGTCCACGCCATTCTGCAGGAGAGCCCGCGCAAGCGGGCGATGCGAACACGCGCCGAGTCGCCGGCACTGCTGAAGGGTCTGCTGTTTGGACCCGACGGCGCGGCCTTCTCCCCGACGCACACCCGCAAGGGCGAAAAGCTCTACCGCTACTACGTAAGCCAGACGGTGCTTAAGCATGGTGCGGGTTCGTGTCCTGTTGGACGCTTACCGGCAGGGGAGATTGAGGCGGCAATCATCGACCAGCTGCGCGCCGTGTTTCGCCAACCCGAGATCGTGGCGGGCACGTGGAAGGCCGCGCGCGCCCACGCCGACGACATCACCGAGGCCGATACCCGCGCGGCCCTGCAGCAGCTCGATCCGATGTGGGACGAGCTTTTCCCGGCCGAACAGGCGCGCATCGTGGCGCTGTTGGTCGAGCGTGTGGACATCGGCACGGACGGGCTCAACGTGCGCCTGCGCGTCGACGGGCTCGGCAGCCTCGCGCGCGAGATGCTGGCCGGCGGCATCGAGGCGGCCGCATGAACCGCAGCACGCCGATCCCGGAGACTGTGACGCTCCACGTCCCGTTCCGGATCGTGAAGCGTGGCGGGAAGAAGGAGATGCAGTTGCCCGAGGGCGCCACGCAATCGCAGCGTACTGACAGCACGCTGGTCAAGGCGCTGGCCCGTGCGTTCCGATGGAAGCGGATGCTCGAGTCGGGCGAATACGCCACCATCGCCGAACTGGCCGAACGAGAGGGCATCGCGCCCTCCTACATGACCCGCGTCCTACGGCTCACGCTGCTCGCGCCTGACATCATCGACGCGATCCTGGACGGGAAGCAGGGGCCGGAGGTGACGCTCGCGCAGGTGCTGGAGCCGTTCCCGCTCACATGGCAGCATCAGGCGCTGCATTTTTCTCTGTAGGAAGAAAACTGCGCTTTGAAGGATTGACTCGAGGGGCGGGCTCGCATAGATCTCTGTAAATCGTCTTACAGAGGATTCTTTCATGCGGCTCGCGGAGCTCTCGGACATTCACTCCGGCTACACGGCGCGCGGCAGGCTCGATCCGCTGTCGGAGGGTGGCGTGCCGGCGCTTCAGCTGCGAGACGTCGGAACGAACGGTGAAGCGCCAGGACCGGACTTCCAGAGGTACGACCTGGACAAGCTGTCCGACCGATACTTCGTCCGCGGCGGCGAGGTCGTCTTTCGATCGCGTGGCGAGCCGAACGCCGCGGTGGCCATTCCCGCTTCGCTGCCGGAGCCCGTCGTGGTCATTGTCCCGTTGGTGATCGTTCGCCCCGACAGGGACCGCGTTCTCCCCGAATACGTGGCATGGGCCATTAACCAGCCCGACGCGCAGCGCAGGCTCGGCGCGGAAGCGCAGGGCACAAGCCTCAGAATGATTCCCATGGCGGTCCTCGAGAACCTCGAGATCGCCGTGCCCGACCTGCCCACGCAGAAACGTATCGTCGAACTCGACGCCCTCGCCCGGCAGGAGGGGCAGCTGCTCCGTCAACTCGCCGCTCGCCGCGAAGAACTCGTAAGCGCCATTCTCGGCGATGCAGCGAAGGCCGCCGACCAGAAGGAAATTGCCTGATGACCGATCAGATTACCCAACAGCAGATCAATCAAACCGCCTGGGCGGCCTGCGACACCTTCCGGGGCGCCGTCGATGCCGGCCAGTACAAGGACTACATCCTCGTCATGTTGTTCCTGAAGTACATTTCGGACCTCTGGAACGACCATCTCGAGACCTACCGCAAGCAGTATGGCGACGACGTGGCCCGCATTCGCCGCCGCCTCGAGCGCGAGCGCTTCATCCTGCCAGAGGGCGCCAGCTTCTACGACCTCTACGCCCAGCGGAACGAGGCCAATATCGGCGAGCTGATCAACATCGCGCTGGAGAAGATCGAGGACGCGAACCGGGCCAAGCTCGAGGGCGTCTTCCGCAACATCGACTTCAACTCCGAGGCCAACCTCGGCCGCCCGAAGGATCGCAACCGCCGCCTGAAGAATCTTCTCGAGGACTTCGCCAAGCCTGCGCTCGACCTGCGCCCGTCGCGGGTGACCGAGGACATCATCGGCGAGTGCTACATCTACCTGATCTCGCGTTTCGCCTCGGACGCCGGAAAGAAGGCGGGCGAGTTCTACACGCCCACCGCCGTGTCGCGTCTGCTGGCGAAGCTCGCTGCGCCACAGCCCGGCAACACGATCTGCGACCCCGCCTGCGGCTCCGGCTCGCTGCTGATCCAGGCCTCGCAGGAAGTCGGCTCCGAGAACTTCGCCCTCTACGGGCAGGAGGTGAACGGGGCGACCTGGGCGCTGGCCCGGATGAACATGTTCCTGCACGCCAAGGACGCCGCCCGCATCGAATGGTGCGACACGCTCAACAGCCCCGCGCTGGTCGAAGGCGACCACCTGATGCGCTTCGACGTGGTGCTCGCCAATCCGCCCTTCTCGCTCGACAAGTGGGGCGCGGAGGACGCCGACAGCGACCAGTACAAGCGCTTCTGGCGCGGCGTGCCGCCCAAATCCAAGGGCGACTACGCCTTCATCACCCACATGATCGAGATCGCCAAGCGCCAGTCCGGCCGCGTCGCGGTGATCGTGCCGCATGGCGTGCTGTTCCGGGGCGGGGCCGAGGGGCGCATCCGCCAGCAGCTGATCGAGGAGAACCTGCTCGACGCCGTGGTCGGACTGCCGGCCAACCTGTTCACCACCACGGGGATCCCGGTCGCCATCCTGATCTTCGACCGCTCGCGCGAGGAAGGCGGCGCAAATGCGGATCGGCGCGACGTGCTGTTCATCGACGCCAGCAAGGAGTTCACGCCGGGCAAGACCCAGAACGTGATGGACGAGTCGCATGTCGCCAAGGTGCTGGAAACCTACGCCACCCGCGCCGAGGTCGAGCGGTATTCGCACCGAGCGAGCCCGGAGGAAATCGCCGAGAACGGCTACAACCTCAACATCCCCCGCTATGTCGATACCTTCGAGCCGGAGGAGGAAATCGACGTGGCCGCCGTGCAGAAGGACATCCAGCGGATCGAGGCGGAACTCGCCGAGGTGCGGGCGAAGATGGCCGGGTATCTGAGGGAGCTGGGTGTTGATGCGTGAGGGGTGGAAACGAACGACCCTTGCTAACGTTGCGGACTTTCGCAACGGAATCAATTTCGTGCGCGGCGAGCGTGGCCATTCAGTTAAGGTCGTCGGCGTTGGTGATTTTCAGCGGCATGAGACGCTTGCTGACTTCAACGAAACCGCAACTGTTAATATCACAAATGAGATCGGAAAAGATGATCTGCTTCGTGACGGCGATCTTCTGTTTGTCCGGTCCAATGGTAACAAGGACCTTGTTGGTCGCTGCGTGCTCATCTCGGGTGTCAAGGAGCCGGTGACCTTTTCCGGTTTCACCATTCGTGCGCGCGTCAAATCGCCGGCCGTTGACCACAGCTACCTGTCGAAGCTGGTGAGGTCGCCACTTTTCCTAGAGCATCTTCATCGGCGCGGCGGGGGGTCCAGCATCAACAATCTCAGCCAAGAGGCGCTTTCTGAGTTCACCTTTGGCCTCCCCCCCCTCCCCGAACAGCGCAAGATCGCCGAGATCCTGCGGACCTGGGACGAGGCGCTCGAAAAGCTCAACGCCCTCCGCGCGCTGAACATCCGCCGCCGCGTCTGGTTCCGGACCCATCTGTTCACGGGCAAGGTCAGGTTGCCCGGCTTCACCGGTGAGTGGCGCGTTGTCCCGTTGAGCGAGGTCCTCCACGAGCACGGATCGAAATCGACCGGCGCTGAGGAGGTCTATTCGGTCTCAGTCCATAAGGGGCTGGTGAACCAGGTCGAGCATCTCGGCCGGTCGTTCTCGGCTGCGAACACCGACCACTATAATCGCGTCCTTCCGGGCGACATCGTCTACACCAAGAGCCCCACGGGCGATTTCCCGCTCGGCATCATCAAGCAAAGCAAAATCGACCGCGAGGTTATCGTCTCCCCGCTCTACGGCGTCTTCACCCCGCAGACCTACGCGCTGGGCGTGGTCCTCGACGCGCTCTTCGAGTCGCCGCTGGCCGCCCGCAATTACCTCCATCCCCTCGTCCAGAAGGGCGCCAAAAACACAATCGCGGTCACCAACAGCCAGTTCCTTGAAGGCAAGCTCCGCCTCCCGATGGATCCAGGCGAACAAGCCGCAATCGCCGACATCGTGAACGCATCCCATGCCGAGTGCGCCGGCATCGACGCCGAGATCGAAGCCCTGACCCGCCAGAAGCGCGGCCTGATGCAGAAGCTTCTAACCGGCGAGTGGAGGGTCCCGCTCAACCACGCCGAAACCCCTATTATGACCGAGGAGGCCGAACATGCCGGATAAGAAGAACTACTGGACCCAACAGCGCCCGGACGGGAAATGGGAGTCCAAGCGCGAAGGCGCGACGCGCGCCAGCAAGGTCACGGACACCCAGTCCGATGCCTGGGCGCATTCGCGCGAGAAGGCGACTGAGACAAAAGGGGAAGCCTTCCTGAAGGGCCGTGACGGGAAGATCCGTGAGCGGAACACCTATGGCAAGGACCCCTATCCGCCGAAGGGCTAACGCCGAACGCAAGGAATTTGAAGCAGCAGTTTGCCGAAGGAGGGCATTGACGATGGACGAGCCGAAACGAACGGCACTGATTTACGATTTCGACGGAACGCTTGCCCGCGGCAATCTGCAGGAGACGAGCTTCATTCCGAACATCGGCATGACCAAGGAAGACTTTTGGGCAGAGGTGAAGGCGCGTACGCGGGATCACGATGCCGATGAAATCCTCGTCTATATGCATTTGATGCTCGACAAGGCGCGCGAGCAAGGCGTTCAAGTTACAGTCGAAGACCTGAGACGCCATGGCGAGGAAGCCCCGCTATTCCCTGGGCTCGCGGACAAATCCTGGTTTGACCGGATCAACGCGCATGCTGCCGAGCGTGGGCTCGTCCTCGAGCACTACATCGTCTCATCCGGCATCCACGAGATGATAGAAGGCTGCGCAATCCGCGATGCTTTCCGTCAGGTCTTCGCTTCGAAATTCATCTATGTCGAGGGTGTAGCGGCGTGGCCAGGGGTCGGCATCAACTACACGACCAAGACCCAGTACCTGTTCAGGATCAACAAGGGCATCGACAACCACTGGGACAATGTCTCCATCAACAGCTACATGCCCGAAGACGAACGCCCGATACCATTCGACCGGATGATCTTCCTAGGAGACGGCGACACCGACATTCCGACAATGAAGATGCTGACCCACAAGGGCGGGCATTCGGTCGCCGTATATGACCCCTACAGAACGGATCGCGATCTCAAAAAGATTCACAAGCTGATCTCGGACGGTCGCGTCGAGTTCGTCGCTCCAGCTGACTACGAGGAAAACTCCCAAATCGACATCACCGTTAAGGGCATTCTCGGTCGGATTGCGCGAAAGCACGGATACAGGCCGAAATCATGACCTTCGACGCAGCCGAGAAACACCAGTCCCAGGTCCCGGCGCTGCAGCTGCTGGTGGCGCTCGGGTTTAAGCCGCTCTCGCAGGAGGAGGCGCTTCGCCTGCGCGGCGGGCGCCTGCGGAACGTGGTGTTGGACGATATCCTCGCCGAGCAGCTGATGCGCATCAACCGCTTCACCCACCGGGGCCGCGAGTATGCCTTCGATCTGGAGGACGCGCACGAGGCGATGCGGCGGCTCAAGCCCACACCGGACCGCCTGAAGGGTCTGCGCGGCACGAACCAGGACATCTACGACACGCTCGTCCTCGGCACGACCATCACGAAGTCCATCGACGGCGACTCCAAGAGCTACTCATTCCGCTACATCGATTGGGAGCGGCCGGAGAACAACGTCTTGCACGTCACGGCCGAGTTCTCGGTCGAGAGGACCGCGTCGAGCCAGACGAAGCGCTGTGACATCGTCGCGTTCGTGAACGGCATCCCGATCCTGGTGATCGAAAACAAGCGGCCGACCGAAAGCCTGAAGAAGGCGGACAGCCAGCTGATCGGCTACCAGAACGAGGACAACATCCCGCAGCTCTTCCACTTCGCCCAGCTGCTGATCGGCATGAACCGGAACGAGGCGCGCTATGCGACCGTGGGGACGCCTCGGAAGTTCTGGCAGACCTGGCGCGACGAGGAAGACACTGACGAGGCCATCGCACCCTTTGCCAACCGTCTGCTCACCGCGGCGGAGAAGGACGCCATCTTCTCAGGCGATTTCGCGGGCGCGCGCCCGTATTTCGACGCGATGGCCGCCGAGGGCGAGCGTGCGGTCACGGTTCAGGATCGGACGGTGTACGCGCTGTGCCGCCCCGAGCGACTGCTCGATCTCATCCGCCGTTTCACCGTATTCGATGGCGGCGTCCGCAAGGTTGCGCGCCACCAGCAGTTCTTCGGGATCCGGCGCGCCGTCGAGACCGTCAAGCAGCACGACGTCAGCGGCGCGCGCAAGGGCGGCGTGATCTGGCACACGCAGGGTTCGGGCAAGTCATTGACGATGGTGATGCTTGGGCGCTCGCTCGCTCTCGAGCGCAGCATTGAGAACCCTCGGATCATCATCGTCACGGACCGCGACGATCTCGACAAGCAGATCAAGGACACCTTCAAGTCCTGCGACCTGGAGCCGGTCCGTGCGACGAGCGGGGCGCACCTTCTGGAGCTCGTGCATAACAAGGCACCACTCGTCACCACGATCATCAACAAGTTCGATACGGCACTGAAGAACAGCAAGCTGGCGGACGAGGATCCGAACATCTTCGTGCTGGTCGACGAGAGCCACAGAACGCAGACGGGGCGCTACGGCGGGCACAGCCAGTTCGCCGCCAAGATGCGGCGTCTGCTGCCCAAGGCATGCTACCTCGGCTTCACCGGCACGCCCCTTCTGAAGAAGGAGAAGAACACGCTTTCGACCTTCGGGCGGCTGATCCACCGCTACGCCATCGACGAGGCGGTCGCCGACGGCGCCGTCGTGCCGCTGCTCTACGAGGGGCGACTTGTCGAGCAGCAGGTCTCGGGCACCGTGATCGACCGCTGGTTCGAGAAGATCAGCGAGGGGCTGACTGACAGCCAGAAGGCCGACCTCAAGCGCAAGTTCTCCCGGATGGACGCGCTGTCGAAGACCGACCAGGCCATCCGAGCCAAGGCGTTCGACATCTCCGAGCATTATCGCCAGCACTGGCAGGGGACCGGCTTCAAGGCGCAGCTTGTTGCCCCCTCGAAGGCCGCGGCCGTCCGCTTCAAGGAGGTTCTCGACGAAATCGGCCACGTCTCGAGCGCGATCGTCATCTCCCCGCCGGACGAGAACGAGGGCAACGAGGAGGTCGACCAGGAGTCCAAGGACCTGGTACGCCGCTTCTGGTCGCATATGATGGCGCGGTACAAGACCGAGGAGGAGTACAACCGCCAGATCATCGATGCCTTCAAGGGCTCCGGCGATCCGGAGATCCTGATCGTCGTTTCCAAGCTCCTCACCGGCTTCGACGCACCCCGGAACACCGTACTTTACGTCTGCAAGTCCCTGAAGGAACACAATCTCCTGCAGGCGATTGCGCGGGTGAACCGGCTCTACGAGGACGGCGGAACGGAAAAGCAGTTCGGCTTTATCGTCGATTACGAGGGGCTACTTGGCGAGCTGGACAGCGCCCTGACCACCTACAGCGCCTTTGAGGGCTACGAGGCGGCTGACCTCGCCGGGACGGTGCACGATGTCCGGGAGGAGATCCGCAAGCTGCCCCAGCTGCACGATCAGCTCTGGGACCTCTTCAAGCCGGTGCGGAACAAGAAGGACATGGAGCAGTTTGAGCAGCACCTTGCTGACGAGGCGCTGCGCCACGAGTTCTACGCGCGCCTCAAGGCGTTCAGCCGGTGCCTGCACATCTCGCTCTCGTCCGACAAGCTGTTCGATGTCTTCGACGAGGCCAAGATCGATGCCCTGAAACGCGACTGGAAGCAGTTCTCCGAACTCAAGCGCTCGGTCCAGCTCCGCTACCAGGAGACGGTCGATGTCCGCGAGTTCGAGCCGAAGATCCAGAAGCTCCTTGATGACCACGTCGTGGCAATGCCGGCGGAAACCATCATCGAGGTGGTCAACATCAACGATCCCGACGCGCTGAAGGCCGTCGTCGAAGAGACGGGGGTGTCCGAGGCCTCGAGGGCCGATCGCATCGCCAGCGCGACCCGGCGGGCGATCACCGAGAAGATGGATGAGGACCCGACGTTCTACAAACAGTTCTCCGAGCTGCTCGAAGAGACCATCCGCACCTACCGCGAGAAGCGGCTGTCCGAGCGCGAATACCTGAACAGCGTCGTGGACCTCGCGAGCAAGGTCGCGCGCAAGGATCGCGGCCGCGATGTTCCGGAAAGCATCCGGGGCGATGAGGATGCGCAGGCGTTCTTCGGGATCCTGGACGGTCAGCTGAAGACCGAAGGCGATGAGCTGGTAGCCGGCGACGATGCCGCAGCGATCGCTCAACAGATCATCGACATCATCAAGTCCCACCTGATCGTGGACATCTGGTCGAACGAGGTGGCCCAGAACAATCTGCGGAACGCCATCGATGACTACTTCTTCGACGTCCTGCGCGACGAAAAGGGCGTCGACCTGCCCGTGGAGGTGCTCGACGAGCTCGAACTGAAGATCATGGACCTCGCCCGGGCCCGGTTCGCAGCATGACGCCGGAATTGCATTGCTTGCAGTACGGTGAGCAGGAGATCCGATACGAAATCGTCCGCCGCCCAAGGAAGACACTGGAGATCGCCGTCGAGCCGGATGCGTCGGTGGTGATCGCGGCCCCGGAAGACGCGACACTAGACGCCATCGAAGCCAAGCTGCGGAAGCGCGCGGCATGGGTGACGAGGCAGCAACGGTACTTTGCCCAATTCCTGCCGCGGACGCCGGAGCGCAGGTTCGTCGCCGGAGAAACGCATCTTTACCTAGGGCGCCAGTACCGGCTGAAGGTCGTCCCGCATGTCCAGGAAAGCGTGAAGCTGATCCGCGGCTTCATCGTCGTGCAGACTCACCGGCCGACCAGGCCGGAGGTGACACGCAAACTGGTCGAGGCATGGTATCGAGACCGGGCCCACATCAAGTTTCCGGAACGGATCGAACTCTGTCTCGGTCTGTTCCCGGATCCCGAGGCATTCAGGCCGAAGGGGCTCATCGTACGTCAGACCCGGCAGCGATGGGGGTCCATGTCACCGGCCGGACGTCTGCTACTAAACCGCCGCCTCGTGCAGGCGCCGGTCGATGCCATCGACTATGTGATCACCCACGAACTCTGCCACGTGGCCGAACCCCATCACGGGGCAGCCTTCTTCGATCTCCTCGACAAGGTGATGCCCGACTGGGAGCGCCGGAAGCAGAGACTGGAACGGGCCATGGCCTAAGAACTTCCGAACCCGGTCGCGGCAGCCCCAAACGCGACTCCAATCCAAGCAATTTCAATGGCTTTGATTTCTCGTATATCTACAGGGGCTTATGAGAAATTCACCAAAATGGCGCAGTCATGAGGTCCGGAGAATATCAGCCCCGAGAGACCGCTTCCGGGCCTCCTGGCAGCAGGGGCAGTGCTCAGCCCCTCCCGCATAACCCTCGAAAACAACGGAAAAATCCGGCCGCAGCCGGATCGGGAGAAAGCTTTCGCGAGGGCAAGTGGCGGGCCATGCGGGATAGCGATGAGAACGATATCTACTCCATAGCCCTCTATTACCCTCCCAAATAAGCGGTCGATCGGACGCTTCTTCATCCGTGACGGGTTGTTGGGGATGATCGCGACAGCGCCAGCCTTGGTGATGGCCTCGCGGAAGTGATTTGCGCCGTAGGCGGCATCGGCCAGCCGCCCGTCGGGCCGATCCTCACCGAGCAGGGCAGCAGCCTGGGGCGCATCGCCGCGCTGACCGGCGGTCAGGATGATCCTGGCCGGGCAGTCAAGGCTGCGCACGGCCAGGTGGATCTTGGTGCTAAGGTCGCCGCGGGAGCGGACAATATACTGAATTATCAGACATTTTTGCGCCTACTGCGTGTCGGTGGGCCTGCGCGATGGTCCTGTCGAAGGTCAGGTAGCGAACTCCTTGCCGCTACGCCTCCGGCTCGCGAGGGAACGCAGCCAGCACCGTGTCGATGAAGTGCCGCAGCTTGGGCGTCATCCGGCGATCCTGCGCATAGAGAAGATGCATAGGGCGGGAAGGCCCGTCGTAGTCGGCAAGAACCTGAACCAAACGACCGGCTGCGATGTCGTCGCGCAGCGCAACCATTGGCCCGAGCGTCACTCCAAAGCCGACCAGCGCCGCATGGTGAAGGCCCTTCCAGTCATTCGCCCTCAACCTGCCATGGACGGGTATACGAAACAGCGTGCCTGCTTTCCGGAAAGTCCATTCACGCGCCATCGCCTGCGACCAGTAACTGAAGCCTAGGCATTCATGCCGGCTCAGATCGTCAGGTGTGGCGGGGACGCCGCGCTCTTCGAGATAGCCAGGTGCGGCGCAGGCAATCAATTTATAAGGGCTGAGCTCTCGCGCGCTAAGTGCGCTGGTTTCCGAAAGTGGACCGATACGGATCACGGCTTCGAAGCCGTCCTCGACCAGATCAACCAACCGATCTGACAAGACGACGTCCGCTTGTACTTCGGGGTTCTCCACAAGATATCGGGTGATGACCGGGAGGAGCGCATGGGTAACCGTGGCCGACTGCGTTGCCATGGCGACCCTGCAATATGCGGCAGACTTCTACGCGGTACCGGTTCCACCGGAATGCATCAAACTACAGACGTGGTTCGAACATTTCTCCACGCGACCGAGCGCCGCTCGGCCCGGATACCCCGAGGATAAGCTTGCACGGGCGCAGGGCCTGGCCGCCTACTCGCTCAGCAGGCGCAGCAACCCTGATGACGCGATTGCCGATCTGCGCTGCCGCGAAGGTACGATCATGAAGCGAATAGGTTTCTATTTCCGCGATGGCAGCCGGACTTGTTCGCCCCCCGTGCCGGACGCAGTCGCTGAATGGGCTGCCGAAAAAGAATATGATGTCGTAGTGTGGACAGGGCTGCCCAGCAACTTCAAGGATAAGACTGGCAAAGAGTTCTCAGTCGCAGAGGCAATTAGTCACCTCCAATCGCTGACTAAAGACGGCAAGTCTATGGCCGCAACTTATGTTTGAAGCGCACCGGATCTAATCCGAACGCCTCTAAGGAATGCCTTACAAGTCGAGCCATGGTTTGCCGCGTTTGCAACCGCCGGGGATGCAGCACATACCAATGCATCCGTAGGCGACGGTGAGCCGCCCATCTAGCTCCGCTCGGCAAGTAGGTCTTTGAGGTTATTCAGAATGGCTGCGGACATGTCTCTTACTGAAATCCCATGCAGACGCGCCAATCCCTCGACAGCGACCCAAACATCGCTTGGTGTGGAAGGATTACCGCTAGTTTGTGTGAACGGTCCGTCCGTCTCTGTCAAAATGCGATCGAGAGGCAAAGATTTGGTTATTGCCGCCCGCTTTTCATTTACGAGCATCTCGGCGTTCACTGAAAAATAGCAGCCGAGATCTACCGCCCGCTTTGCCTCTTTCGCGGTACCGGTGAACCAATGAAGCACAACGCGTCCACGCTGGGGCGGCATGTATTGCTCGACCATATCGAGCACGGCTTTCGTCGCTCTGACGCTATGCGTCGTGACGATCTTGTTCCCCGCCGCCGCACAGAGCGTCAGCACACGAGCGAAAATCTCTTTTTGCGTCTCAAACGACCTGTAGAACCGCGGGCCGGCGTCCAGTCCGACCTCGCCAACATAGCGTGTTAGCGGAAGCAATTCCTCCCACAGCCCGATCTCGCGGGCGCGCTCGCCGACCAGTTGAGGATGCAGGCCGAGAGCCGCGCGAACGTGACGGGTGGCGGACGCCAGTTCATGGTTCCGCGGCCAAGCTCTAGGCGTGGTGGTCACGGCGAGGGTGAAAACGCCATCGCTCTCGCAACGCTCCACCGCGGCCACGTGGTCCGGGTAGAGATCGAGGTGGCAATGAAAATCAACGAGACTTGATCGCATGATGCCTCTTACGACGGTGCGGTGCGAACGCCAGTCAGCAAGCGCCCAACCTCTTCCAATCCGCGGCGGTAGACATCAGCCAAGTCATCGTGACGGGAAGGATCATCATAGAGCGGCCCTGGCTTGTGGATGAGGGCCTTGGCGAGTTCCGGACGCTTCGATAGCCGCGCGATCGCGATCTGAAAGGATCGGACCTGCTGACCTTCGGCCTGTCGGGTGTCTAATGTGGCAGTCTTCAGGTCTGGCACGCCGTAAATTGTCGAATCCTTGCCCTGTAGAGAGGCCCGTCGAATGAGACACGGTAGGCAGTATCCGCAGTGTCCCTGTGGCTTCTTGGTCCAGCGCCCCTTCGTCGGCGATGAACATGATAGCGACAGCGGGGCGAGCTGCTTCAACAGGGCCGGATTGGTGCATTGGGTGACCATCTCCCCCTTGGTCTTGTCCCAATAGGGATTTTCGACCTTCCCTCCGACACCGAGCGCCCGCAGCAGATCGTTCCACCGGGCCATGTAGAAGGGATGCGTCGTGCGGGTGCTGAGCGCGCCGAGCCGAAGTCTATCGAGCGGCACGTTGAGCGCGATCAACCCGTTTTCCGGAACCTTGAGCACGAAGTCGCGGCCGAGCGCAGTCCCGGCGGCCAAGCCCAGCGAGAAGAACAGGAACGAGCGGCCGCGTGTGGTGTCCTCCGATCCGACGTCCTCGACAAACCCGCTATCGAAGCTCATCCATACCCGCAGCCGATCGAAAGAAGAGGCTTTATAAGCGGCTTTCAAACCGTGGAAGCACTGCTCCTGCGACTTGCTCACCAGTCCTTCGCCGGCATGGCTGACCAGAAGCGGCGTCTCGCCGGCATTCAAGCTGTCGATCGCACCGATCAAACTGTCCAAACCACCGGAGAACAAGCTCACGCCATCGAACGGGGCGGGAATGAGGGTGGGCGCGGCAGGAGAAACCAGCTTCGCGTAGCCCTTGGCCCGTTTGCGGAAGCCCACATCCCATCTGTCGCCTGTCAGGAAGTTCAAGGCGCGGACCAAGATCGGCGCGGCGGCCGTCCATCGCACTGGATCGCTCACGGGGACGACTAATCGAATCTCGCGCGTCCAGGCATCCTGCGATTCCGTCGAGCGGGAGATGCGGGTGTCCGCTGCGTGAACGTGGGCCGCGACCACGAGCATGTCCGCGCCGATCTCGCTCGGGGTCAGGTGCAGCGCCTTGAGGTCAGCCAAGGCGTGGCCGATCCCATGATCGAGACGCTTGCCCGCTACCAACTGTAAGATCGATGCGACTTCGTCGCGCGCCTTTGGAACACGGGTCTTATCGTCCTCGCCGAAACGGCCAATGATGACATGGCGCCTCATTTCGCTGCCTCCCCATCGCCCATCGTCTGCAACACGTCGAAGGCGGATTGATAGACGTTAGTTACAAAGCCCATCACTGCATCTGGGGTCAGCGACTGAATGTTGACACCCGCGGCGTTGATCGCGTCGCTGACACCCCGCTGGATGAAATCACGCAATTGCGCCTGAACCCTCTCGGCCGCGCGCGGATCGGCAGGCAAGGTTACGACCTTGGTGCCGATGTCGTTACAGATGCGCGCCTCGATCGCGTGAGTCGCATATAGTTCGAAGACGGTCTGGATTTGCCCAGGTGTCAGCGCGTCGATGTCGGTAATGCCAGCACCGGCGAGATCGGCGATCGTCTCGACGAAGGCGTCTCGCGCGATTCCCTCATCAATAGACCCACCTTCGGGGCAGATATAATCGGCGAGACCCGCGAACACTTCCTCGATCGGACGCCCGGCGAGGCTTTCAAGGTTGAGCGTTCGTAGCGCCTCACGCACGCCATTCGCGCTGGCGTCGTTGAGGAACCTGACCAGTCCAGCACCCGCGCCCCGCGACGAACCCATCCGCTGCGCAGCCTGGCGTGAGCCGCCCGCTGATTTGGACACATATTGCGAAACCGCGCGGCCGAGGCTCCTACGGTCGCTTCCGCCCGAACTTGCGAAACGCGTGAAATTGTTTCGGGCGGAAGTGAAGCGATCCGACGCCCCTGCCGGCGCGGTCGGCCGAGGTGCTGGCGCGGGAGGAACTGCGGGCGGCGCTCCATCAGGAGCCGGGGATTGCGTTCCGTCGCTATCACCCGCGCCAGCTCCGCCGTCGCTGTCACCTTGCAACCAACTCGGAATGAGCGGCGTACCGCCTCCTGCACCCCCATAGGCGTTCGACGTGCCCATCAGCGACCACCCTTCCGCGTGCGAAGCGCGGCGCTCGCCGTGGGCTTCAGGAAGGACGAACCGGAGGTGGACCATCCTAAGAGTAGATTCTCGAAGCGCGCCACGGCGTCGGAATCCTTGACGACACCCTCCCAACCCGACGCGGGCCAAGGCCCGCACCGATCGGCGGGCAAGGCTTCGAGCAGGTCAAGAAGATTGGCTTGAAGCGTCGGATGCGCGCGAACTAGCACCGCGAGTCCGTCGATGCCGGGTGGCACGGTATCAAAGGTGTCTCCGCCCATAACGCGCCCGCGCAGTTCCTCGAAGACCTGCGCCGCCTCCGCAGGAACGAGTTGCTTGAGTTCGCCTTCGAACGCTTGGACCGCGAGTTTTGGGCCGAGCAGTTTTTCGACCACAGCGGCGAGACGCCCGAGGACGGAGGCCGCGCCAAAATAGTCTTTCCGATCCTTGGTGACGAACAGATAGGGGCGCAGATCGACCTCAGCCAAGGCCGGCGATAGCCGCGCCCAGGCCCGTATCGCGTCGGCCGCCTTCCATTCCGTCAGAACGGCACTGTCTTTGGAATCCGGCACGACGGTCGGCTTGGTGTCATCGATGACACTGATTTTCGGCCCGGCCCGCTTGGCCTTTGGAACTGGCTTCTTCTCCAACGCGGCGGCTTCAAGCGCCGCCAAGTCTGCGCAACGGCCGTCTGGATCACGGGCGGCGGCGCTGGCGATCTGATCGAATAGTCTGGAGAGGAACCGTTCGGCCAGCATTAGTTTCGCCAGGACGGGCAGCTTCACCTCTTCTCCGAAGCCGCGAGCGAGCGCGGTCTGATGGCGCAGCAGCAAGGTGTTCAAGAAGCGCTTGATCTGCCGCGGATTGCCCTGAGTACCGCTGGCCAGGATCGGACCGATCTGGTCGCTCAAGGTGAGCGCGTTCTGTACCTGGCCGGCTTTGTCGCCCAAGGCGGTCTTCACCGTCTGCGCGTCGAGCCCGGCCGTCTTCCAAGGCCGTTTGAGCAATTCACGCGCGACTGTGATGAGCGACGAGTAAGCGGGATCGTCGTCACCCAGCTCGGCGCCGATGAGCAACAGGGTGACGTAGATACGGGTTTCTGTTTCGCCCAAAGCCGGAATCCGGAATGGAATCTGGATCAGCTTTTCGAGATAGTTGCGCGCATAGTCACGGGGGCCAGTCGTGTCCGGCAACTCGGGGAAATGCTTGCGCACCGAATACTCGATCATCGCCTCGTCGGCCGCGACGATGAATGCGGTGCGAGCGGTGAAGACGAACAGTCGGACGGCTTCGAGCGTTTCGATCACCGTGTCTGGCAGGCAGCGGTCAAGATCGTCGATGAGTACGATCAGTTGCTTGATGCCTGCCTGCTTGAGCAAATCGTCAAAAGCCTTCCTGAAGGCTTCGATCTCCTCCGGGACGTTCTTCGACTCTCCGGGCTTCAGCAGACCCTGCACACCATCGATCGCTTTGTCGTAATTCTCCTGCGTGGCGAGTTTCGAGGGATCGGAGAAGATTCCCTTCAAGGTGCCCACCACTGCGCCGATCTGATCGGCTGTGGGGATGCCGGTGAACGCGGTGAACGCGAGACCGCCCCCGCGCCGCGCGATCTTCAGCCAGTCGATCCGCCGAAAGATGTCTTTCACGGCCACGCCGGCCTGGGTGAGTAAGGGCCGCTTTTCAACGAGCCCGGTAACGATGCCCTCGATCAGCGCGATCTTGGCGTCTTCGAACCCCTGGAAACGCCACCCGTTGAATTTGATGCAGAGCACGTCCTCATCCGAACTGAGGCCATTCTCGATCATCTCAAGGATGCTGGATTTGCCTGCGCCCCAGTCGCCATGAACACCGATTGTCACAGCGCGGTCAGGCTTTTCACGCAGCAGTTCGATGATAGTTTTGGCGATCGCCTCATTGTTGAGGAGATCCACCTTTGTCTCATTATCCGTTAGAATCATTTCCCCCCCAATGCGCCTTTGCGGGCTTTATCCGCCGTTACGCGATTGCCCCCGCAAACATTCGACCGCAGAAGTTATTGCGGCATCATCCGGCTTGGCCGATCCCCATTCCTTCCAGAAATCTCGCGTCGCGCTATCCGGCGGCACTTTTGGCATGTCGAGCTTGATCCGCGTCGGTAGCAGAACAGCGTCACCCAACAACAGCGCCTCACCCGTATCAAGCAATGGCAAGATGCTCGTCAGCCCAGCCAGCGAATCCGGCATCAGGCGCTTGATGACGCCCTGATCGGTTTCGTTCGTCAGGCGCAAAGCCAAGAAATTATTGCACTGGCTCAGGATCGTCCGGCTGACATCCGACGGGCGCTGGCTCACCACGAGCAACGAGAAGCCGTATTTACGGCCTTCCTTGGCGATCCGCTCGAATGATCCGAGGGCCTGACGCTGGACCGCGTCAGCGTCATCGCGAACCGGAAGGTAAAGATGAGCCTCGTCGCAGAGCAGCGTAACCGGCGTCCGGGTCTTCCCGCTCATCCAGAACTGAACATCATAAAGTAGCCTCGCCAGCGTTCCCGTCACCACGGGGAGTACGTCGGCGGGCACTTCGGAGAAGTCGATAACCTTGATGCCTGTGTCATCGCCAGATTGCAGCAGTTTGAGCACCTGCGTTGCAAGCCAGTCGTATTTCATCGCAGCAGGTGGCGGTGCGAACATGAAGCCGTAGCGACGATCGTCCAGCTTTGCTTCGAGGCGCGACAGGAACCGGGTCAGCTTGTCCTCCCATTCCCCCTTCACCGGGCCGTTCTTACCCACCCCTTTTGTGGTGTTGTCTGTGTTCAGAAGCCCGACCAACTGTTTGACGTCGTAAGGAATCGGCGAATCGACAGTGTACGTTTTCTTGATATCGGCCTTCTTCTCAGCATCGAGTGTCTGCCCTTTTAAGGAGCGGACATGCAGCGTGAACCGCGACGCCTGATTTGGCGCGTTCTGGTCGCTGCGATCGAGGATCATCGACAGCATTTCATCACGGTTGAGCAACCAATATGGCAGGAACAGCGTGTCGTTTCCCGGATTTTCCAGATCGCCGGGACCAGCGACGCGGAAGCGCGTAGCGAATCCTCCGTTCGCCTTATCTGCCAACGGAGCGTATTCGCCGTGCATATCGAACACGATGATGTTTGGAAACTTCAGCTTGGCGGCCCGTTCGAGGATCAGTGCAACAGCCCAGCTTTTGCCGGACCCGGTGCTTCCGAGGATCGCTGCGTGCCGCTGAAAGAACTTGTCCCCACTGGCGATCGCATCGGCCGTGCGATCCGCAACGAACGTGCCGAGCTTGAGTCTTTCATCGGCGGAAAAACCGGCACCCAGGATTCCCATGAAGCGCTGAAGATTTCCGCCTTCAATGACGAAGCAGTCCCGGTCGATCTGCGGAAAGCTATCCGCACCGCGCTTGAATGTATTCCGCCGATCTCCCTCCACCGTTCTGAACGTACCGATCAACACGCCCTGGATCAGGTCGGTCGGCACCGCTGCCAAAAGCCCGCCATCGGCATCCTCATCGTCCGGGCCGGGCAATTCTTCCCTGATGCTGCGGGTAACGCGCTCTGTCATGGCGATGAGGTATTCGCGCTCCGTCGCGCCGCGAATGGCGATGAGCTGTCCGATGCCGATCCGCGTGAGCAGAACGGAGTTCGTCACATCGATCGCAACACGGCTGGTATCGACCGACGCGACGCGCCCGATTTTATCCTCGTCAGCAAATTGGAGAGCGGCTTCAGTCATGGTTCAAGCACCTCGGCAACGAATGAGCCCAGATCCCACAGGTCCAGACCAGGAAAGAAGGTCTCGACGCCAGCGACAAAGACGCCAGAGCCGGAAACACCAGCTTGTTCGGCGCGCTGAATCGCGATGACATTGCGGCACTCGTTTACGAGCTTCACCGCATTATCCGACAGTCCGTAAGTTAAAAGCAGCGTGGGCACGCCGCTGCGGATACGGGGCGTCAGGTGAGTTTCAAGGTGATCGTCGTTGAAACCATAGCCGATCACGAGAAAGCGGCTGGCACGGTCGATCGCCGAATTTGCCCGTTCCCGATGGCGGTCAAACGGGCTTTCGTAGCCGTTGCGGAACTTGTTCAACCCCGGCGTGATGATGAGCCTCGGTAGATCGAGATCACCAGAGTAGCGGACGGGCTTCCCGTCACGGTGATACCAGTCGAGACTGCCATGAGGTTTGAAGATATTGGCGCGCGGACGATAACGAAACTGTGCTCGTCCGGCCTTCAGCGTCACTTCCCGGCAGAAGCTCAGGCGGCTTTCCTGCTCGTTCAACTCTCCTGCAAAATGGCCGATAAACAACGTATCAACGCCGAGACCGGCTTCTTCCACGGCGACCTCAACCAGGCGATCATAGTTGGTAGTAACCACCGGAAGTCCGGTATGAGGTTTCAACAAGTGCTTGACGAGCCCGGTAAAACGCAGCGTCCGGGTCCGCGAGAAAACTTCGGCAACAATTTGACGCTCACGTATAGCGATCAGTTCGGCCGTGCGCGCAACGATCGCGATTTCCAGTCCTGTCGTCGGGGGCACTTCCAGAAGAGCCGCTTCGAGTCCCTTGGTTGGCAGGAGCGGTGAAATCGCTTTCCACCGATCTACCTCCGCTGCCGCCAAGCCTGCTGTCACTGTCGCATCGAGATGAGTGCCCAACTCGCCCATACCCGGCAGCCCTTCCGCGCATGACAGACCAGAGCCGACAACCGTTACTAGGCCGTCTGTCAGATGCTGTTGCAACAGTAGTTTAAGCTCGTGAATGTCCAAGCGCGTCTTCTCGTCTTTATATTTTGACATCTATTTGGCCAGTATGGCAGATGATCAATTCCTAAGCGATACCAACTATATCGCAACAGAATAACAAAAGCGGCGATCAGGATGCTCGGTCCTCGGGTTTTGGGGCTTTGCACATCCTGATCTAGCTTTGTACCCGTCCTCCGCTTCGCTCTTGCCGGGCGGGTGGCTTGGGGGCGCTGCCCCCTGGCGCGGCACAAGGGCAGCAGGGCGGTATCCCCAGCCTTCCGCGCGGATATGTGCTCCGCACTCTCGTCACGACTTCGATCCGCTTGTGCAGGCCGGGTGATCCCCCTCCGCCCGTCCGCCCTTGCGCCTTGCACCCCCCGGTCTCGGCGACGGCCAGGGTTGCAGCGCAGCGCTGCGCTCCAACCCAGACCAAAAGGATCAAGATCATGACGACCATTACACAGATCACGACCGTTCCAGAACATGGCGAAACGGTTTTCATCCCGCTCAACAAGCTTAAGAAGCATCCGAAGAATGCCCGGAAGACCCCGCACAGCGAGGCGTCTATCGAGGGGAAGGCCGCAAGCATCGCCGCCAAGGGGATGCTGCAAAACCTTGTGGTAGAGCCGGAAACGAACGCGGGCGGGGAACCGACCGGCTTCTATCTCGTCAGCGTCGGGGAAGGCCGCAGGTTGGCGCAGCTTCTGCGCGCCAAGCGCAAGGAGATCAAGAAGACGGAGCCGATCCGCTGCGTCATCGACACGGCGAACGACGCCGCCGAGATCAGCCTTGACGAGAACGTGAACCGCGAAAACCTTCACCCCGCCGACGAGTTCGAGAAGTTCCGCGAGCTTTCGGAAGATCGCGGATGGGGCGCGGAGGAAATCGCGGCCCGGTTCGGCAAGTCCGCGCATGTCGTGAAGCAGCGGCTTCGCCTCGGCGCTGTCAGCCCCAAGCTGATTCAAGTTTACCGCGATGGCGGGCTGACCATGGACCAGTTGCAGGCGTTCGCCATCACCGACGACTACGACCGGCAGGAACAGGTCTATGAGAATCTGTCCTACAACAAGGAGCCGTGGATCATCCGCCGCGACCTGACCGCTAGCAATGTGGCGGCTTCGGATCGGCGCGCGGTGTTCGTCGGCGCGGAAGCCTATACCGAGGCAGGTGGCAACATTATCCGTGACCTGTTCACCGAGGATCGCGGCGGCTTCTACGAGGACGCCGCGCTGCTGGACCGGCTTGCCCTCGACAAACTGGAAAGCACTGCCGCCGAGGTTCGGGAGGCCGAGGGGTGGAAATGGGTTTTGGCCTATATCGACTGGCCCCATGCGCACGGCATGCGCCGCACCTATCCGCAGCCGGTGGAGCTTTCCGAGGAACAGGAAGCCGCCTACGACGCCGCGCAGGAGGAACTTGAGCGCCTGTCGGCGGAATGGCAGGACGCAGACACAGACCTGCCGCCCGATGTGGATCAGCGCCTTGCGGAGCTTGAAGCCGAGATCGAGCGGATCGACGGGCTGCGCTACGCTTATGACGCCGACGAGATCGGGCGCGGCGGCGTGTTCGTGGTGTTGAACCATGACGGCGAAGCCCGGATCGAGCGCGGTTTCATCCGGCCCGAGGACGAGGCACCGGAACCGGAAGAAGAAGCAAGCACAGATGGCGAAACCATCATCGACGGCGTTCACGTCAACGGCGATGGCGAAATCATCGGAGAGGACGGCGAGTATGACGAGGACGGCAACCATGTTTCCGCGTTCGACGCCGAGGACGATGAAGCGGAGGAAGACGGCAAGCCGATTTCCGATCTTCTCATTCGCGACCTGACGGCCCATCGGACGCTTGGCCTGCGTCTCGCTCTTGGCGAACAGCCGGACATGGCCTTGATCGCCGTCACCCATGCGCTTGCCGCGCAGACCTTCTATCGTGGCGGCGGGGACGCCCACGCCCTCGAAATCCGCCCGATCAGCGCCAGCCTTGGCGGGCATGCGGACGGCATCGAGGACACGGCGGCGGCGAAGGCGCTGGCGGATCGTCATGCCGGATGGGCGGCGGACATGCCGCGCGACGTGGCCGAGCTTTGGGGCTTCATCGCCGGTCTGGACCATGCGAGCGTCATGGCGCTGTTCGCCCATTGCGCCGCGCAGACCGTCAACGCCCTCAAGCTGCCATGGGAGCAGAACAAGCGCCACGCCTATGCAACGGCGGACAGGCTGGCGACGGCGGTTGCGCTCGACATGACGGCGCATTGGACGCCGACCGTTCGGGCCTATCTCGGGCGTGTCACGAAGGCCCATATCCTTGACGCCGTGCGTGAGGCGCTTGGCGACGAAGCCGCCGAGCGGATCGCGGACAAGAAGAAGCCGGACATGGCGGAAGCTGCCGAACGGCTTCTGGCCGGAACCGGGTGGCTCCCGCCGATCCTGCGCACGGAGCGGCCCGCATGGTTGGCGGTGGACGAGCAGCCGGAAGCCCTCGCCATGGAGGACGAGGCTCTGCCCGAAACCGACAGCGCCGAAACCGTGGAAGATGAGCCTTTCGCCGTCGCGGCGGAATGAACGGCGGGCCGGGATCGCGTCAGCGGTCCCGGCCTTCTACCCGTAAAATCCGGCCGCGCGGCTTCCCCGCGCGGCCGGATGACCTCGACAGAACAAGAACACATCGGCACACATCGGAACGTGCAGCCGCCATCATGGCGATTGCACGAAAGGCGGTGCCGTCAGCAAAGGTGAAACATCATGGTCGCCGTCATGTTCATGAGTGTTGCGCTGGTCGCGTTGCTCTGCGTCCTCGCCTACAATCTCGCCGTCTATGCCCTGCCTTTCATGCTCGGGCTGACCGCAGCGCAGTTCGCGTATCAGACCGGCTCTGGCCTGATCGGTGCGGGACTCGTCGGCTTGTTCTCGGCTTGTGCCGCCTTCGGCATTCTGGCCGGGCTGTTCGAGACGATCCGCACTCCCATCATCCGCCTGATCGTGGCGCTAATCTTCGCCGCTCCCGCCGCCGTTGCGGGCTATGCGCTGGTCCATGGCGTCACCAAGGAGGCCGTCCCGTCCGACATCTGGCGGCAAATCTTCTGTATCGTCGGAGGCGGTTTCGTCGGCTTCTCTGCCTTGGCGCGGCTGGTGAACGGTGTCGGCCACCCCGCGAAATAAAGGCGCGGAACCGGCTGGCAGAGCAAGGCGACGGCCAATCTTGACATGATAAGGAATATTCCTTACATTCCACTCGACCGATTTATGGAGGCCCGCCATGGGAGCGTTGCTGAAAGAAGAAAGCACCATCACCGCCAAGGGACAGACCACCGTGCCGAAGTCCGTTCGGCAGGCGCTGGGCGTTGACTATGGTGGACGCATTGCTTTTCTCATTGACGAGCAGCACCGCGTCTATGTCCAGAAGGCCGAGATTGAAGAAACCGCCGATCCCGTGATCGACCGCTTTCTCGAATTTCTCGCGCGAGACATGGCGAAGCACCCCGAGAAATCCGTTCTTCCGTTCCCCCAGTCCTTGCTCGACCGGGCTGTTGCCCTGACGGCGGGCATGACGGTCGATCTCGATGCCGAGATCGAGGGGGACGTTTCGATCTGATATGCCGACGATCAATGGCTGGACGGTCCTCGCACACCCTCTCTTTCTCGATCAGTGGGAAAAGCTGATCGAGGCGGTCGGCGCGCTCAAAGCGAAGAAACCGGACGATTATCAGAAATCCGCAGACGCCAAGTTACTCGCGTCCCTGGTCCAGCTCGTCACCGTCAATGTGCCATCGGACCCGACAGCTTCCATCTATCGCCAGGGCGCGACCCTTGGCGATGACCGCAAGCACTGGTTTCGCGCCAAGTTCGGCAATGGTCGTTTCCGGCTCTTTTTCCGCTACAGCAGCACCAGCAAGGTCATCATCTTCGCATGGGTGAACGACGAAAACAGCTTGCGGACCTATGGCTCCAAAACGGATGCCTACAAGGTCTTCAAGGGGATGCTGGATGACGGCAATCCGCCCGACAATTGGGATGCTCTGCACAAAGAGGCTTCCGACCCCAAGGCCGTTGCACGGCTGGAAAAAGCCTCGCCCCCGAATCCATGACGAGTGCTGTTGAACGTCACAGGATTGGGCGTTGCCCTCCGGGCCGGGCTTTCGGCTGCGCCGGAACCACGACTTCGCCGCGTTTCCGCCATTCGGCTTCAATCCCATAACGCAAGGGGCGGCGGCGGACATTTCGCGGGAAGCTCCCATCCGGTGAGGGAGGCAGTCTCGGAGGCCGGTCACGGTCGCCACGGCAGCCCCATGATGAGGTTAGGCTTTCCGTCCGCTTCGACGGGCGGGGCGGATCAGCGCCGGGAAGCTCGGATCATCCGCTTGGCGAGGTAGTGCATGCCGCCCCGCAAGCGGTCTTCCGGCCACACCGGGCACGCCAGCACCGGCGAAGGTCAGACGAAGCCGTGCCCGCCAACGCCCCGCTGGTATCATACGAACTGGCCTTGGCGGTCAGGGTGGAAAAGACCGCACCCAAGGCGACCGGCGCAGCGTCCCCGATCCCGGCGAGGCGCAGGACGGCCGCCATTGCCGTATTCCCGCGATTTCCTGAAACGGGCGCTCCATTCGCGTCCTCGATTGGAATGGGTCTGACCGAAGATCGGCTTCGCCTCGCTCGTCTTCCCGCAACGTCCGTCGCCAACTTTTTTCCGCCGCCTTCGGCTTTGCATCGCGAAGCAAAAAAGCTGCCGCCGGCCGCCTTCCACGATGTTCCAGCCCCTAGGGGTGCGGGGCCGATCGTCCCCGGTCTCACGACCACCATCGAGGTCGCAATGGTGCGGCCCGACAGGAAAAGGAATACGACAATGGCGACCATCGGCACCTTCACCCAGAACGAGAACGGCGCGGGCTTCACCGGCGCGGTCAAGACCCTGACCCTCAACGTCAAGGCCAAGTTCGTTCCCAGCGAGGGCGACAGCGAGCGCGCCCCCGACTTCCGCATCTTCGCCGGTGCTACCGAGTTCGGCGCGGCCTGGAGGAAGACCGCCCGCGAGACGCAGCGCGAATACCTCTCCGTCAAGCTGGACGATCCGAGCTTCCCCGCACCGATCTACGCCAGCCTGGTCGAAGCCGAGGACGGAAATTCCCACAACCTCATCTGGTCCCGCCGCAACGGCGACTAAGGCCAGCTCCCCGATTGCCCCGCTCAACCGAGCGGGGCTTCTTTTTGCTCATCTCCGCCGCCTTTCAGGAAACCAGGAGATCAGGATACGCGGCTTTCCGGTTTTCAGGCTTTGCGTATCCCGATCGGATCTTCTCCCCGTCCTCCGCTTTGCTCTGGCCGGGCGGGTTGCTTGGGGGCGCTGCCCCCTGGCGCGGCACAAGGGCGGCCGGGCGGTATCCCCAGCCTTCCGCGCGGATATGTGCTCCGCACTCTCGTCACGACTTCGATCCGCTTGTGCAGGCCGGGTGATCCCCCTCCGCCCGTCCGCCCTTGCGCCTTGCACCCCCCGGTCTCGGCGACGGCCAGGGTTGCAGCGCAGCGCTGCGCTCCAACCCAGACCCATAAGGATCAAGATCATGACCTATCATCACCTTGCCACCCGGTTCGGCCGCAACAGCCATCAGATCAGCGGGCGCGAAGCGCTCGACAACGAGGCGCTTTATCGGCACGTCCCCTCGATCTTCGCCCGCGAGGCCCATGACAGCCGGTCGGAGCGTTACGTCTATGTTCCCACCATTGACATTGTGGAGGGGTTGCGCCGGGAAGGATGGTTCCCGTTCTTCGCCGTGCAGTCGGTCCCACGCGACGGCAGCCGCCACGGCCACGCCAAGCATATGCTGCGCCTGCGCCGGGATGACGGCATCGGCAAGCAGGAGGCGGCGGAAGTCATCATCGTCAATTCCCATGACGGAACCAGCAGCTATCAGATGTTCGCCGGAATGTTGCGTTTCGTCTGCACCAACAGCCTAGTGGCGGGCGAGCGGTTCGAGGACGTGCGCGTTCCCCACAAGGGAAGTATCCAGCATGACATTATCGAAGGCGTCTATACCGTCGCGGAGGACTTCCCCCGGCTGATCGACGCCAGCGAGACCATGAAGGAAATCCAGCTTGGCGAAGATGAGCGCCGCGTTCTGGCGGAGGCGAGCCTTGTCGCCCGCTACGGCGAAGAAGAAAGCCCCGTTCGCCCGGATCAGATCATCCAGCCGCGCCGCCGCGAGGATGTCGGGCAAAGTCTTTGGATGACCTACAACACCATTCAGGAGAACATGATAAGGGGCGGATTGCATGGACGCCGCCAGACTTCGGACGGCCGTATTCGCCGCAGCCAGACCCGCGCTATCAACGGCATCGACCAGAACGTGACCCTCAATCGCGCGCTCTGGACGCTGGCCGAAGGCATGCAGCGCCTCAAGGCCCGATGACCGCCAAGCCGTAGAGCCGGAAAACCGGCTCTACGGATTTCCGCTTTTCAGGCTTTCAGATTGCCCAATTTTTCGCCGATCCGGCTCAGCGGATCGGCGGTGCGGCCATGCCGGGGACACGGCCGCGGCTCGCCGGGCTAGGCCCGGCTCGCGAATCCAGATAACCACTGTTAAGACAAAAATAACTAAGGAATTTATCGAGTTACCGACACCACTTATACCCTTGGCGCAGCTACAGTCGCCGCCTGACATCCAGCAGGCTTCCAGTTCGGGTCTGCCTTGTGCGACCCGCCATTGGGAGAGACGCCATGCTTAGCATCGACTGGCGTGTTCCGGCGGCTTACAAGCACACCAAGAATTTGCCCGCCGCCGGTTTCGCCTGGGAATATCTTCGTCGCAACGATGAGTATCGCCATGACTTCAACGCCATTGCCCTGACCGGAGAACCCGGCGCGCGGCAATTGGAGCGGTTCGCGCAGCGCTGGGGGTTGCGATTTCGCAAGCGACCCCGACGCATCGCCTGATAGCCATACCCCGTTCTGGTCTCCGCGCCTTCAGCCGCAGGCGGTCATGCTGTCGCCTGTCGAACAGGAGGCCGTAGAAACCGAGCCGCTGGTCGCTCTCGCCCATCTCGATGGTCTCGATCTGCGCCGCGCCGCCGATGGCTGGCATGGCGTCTGGCAGGTGGGCAACGTCGCGCACCAGTTCTGGTTGCCGGACGCGGTGCCCGACGCCGCAGCCTTCTATGCCGTGACCTTGCCGATGGATTCATTTCTGGAGCTTCGCGCCCATGCCGCACGCCGTCTCTGGCGATCTCTCACCCGGCGACCGCCGGGACCGCCTATCGGCATCCTTCCCGACCAGCTCCGGGAATGGCACATCCTGTCCCTGCGCGCGCTTGATGCTCGTCTGCGCGGTGAGAGCTATCGCGCCATCGCCGAAGTCCTGCTCGGCTTCCACGGCACGAAGGAGGATTTCGAAGGCGATCCAGCCAAGAACAAAGCCCGTCGCCTCGTCGCCCACGGCATCAGGATGATGCGCGGCGGCTATCGCCTGCTGCTGCATTATCCGATCAAACCCGGCAAAACCTGAATCCAGCCAGTATTTGCGGTTGCCGACGATACCGAGCGTCACGCCTTATTGGCGGCAGCCTGTTCCAAAATCCGTTTGTAGCCCTCGCGTGAGAGCCATTGTGCCCGTTCCAGATGGCTTTGCCAGCATCGCCGTGTCCGCAGTTCTTCGGCGACCGGATCGCGGTGCAGCACGATTCGCGCCACTTCCTTCCAGTCCGCATTTTCGGCCTTCGCATCGAGAAGGCGCAGATAGGTCACGAAATGCCGTTCGTCATAGGTGGTGATCTCGTCGCCAGTCGGCGCGATGTCGTCCACATCGGGATCAAGTTCGACAGGAACCCGCATCGTCATTCCCCTTTCTTCAGAAGAGTGCCTGCGGTGCGCCCCCGCAGATAAGACTCTCTGACTCCTGGTGATCGGGGAGTTCGAAACCGTGACTAGACGGCCCCATGGCCTTTAGCTCGGAAAGCCTGTTGTATACGCCACAGGCTCCCCGACCATAGGTCAAGGAGTGCGTTGCCGTTACGGCCGGCAACAACCACTAGTCAGGGGTTTCGACGCCCCGGAGCAGCGCGTCTGCTCCGCTTTCACCCTTAGCCGATGCGTGCGCAATTGTCTTGACCGAATCCGCGCCGCAGGCGGTGAAACGCTGAAATATCTCGCCTTTTCCGGCTGACTATCACCCGTCAGGGGGTGCCGCCAGCGCATAGGCGCAAATGCGGCACGCTACAGGCCGCCGATCCCTCGCCATCGTTCGCCACAGCCCGCTGTCGCTTCGGCAGCCGCCTGTCTGACGAATTACGAGGTGATTCCCCATGGCCGTTCGCAATCCGGACCTGCCACCGCGCCTTTTGCGCACAAAGGAAGCCGCACGCTTCCTCGGCCTGTCCATCCGCACTTTAGAAAAGCACCGCACCTATGGCACCGGCCCGACCTACCGCAAGATCGGCGGCCGCGTCCTCTACGCCCTGCGCGATCTGGAAGCATGGAGCGCCATCGGCACCCGCAAATCCACCAGCGACAAGAATACCGGCACGGTCTTCGCCGCTCGCCCGCTGACGCCGCAAGAGCGGGACGAACTGTAAATGCTGCGCGACGACGACCCCAGACCCGCACAGCCGAGCGAAGACAGTGAGCGCACCCGCCTGGACCCGTTCATCGTGGCGACCGGCGACGCCGCCCCGCGCGACCAGCGCGATTTGATGGAACGGCCCTTCTTCTCGCTGGCGAAGCGCCCCCGCACCACGCCGATCCTCTACCGGGCCGCCGATGTCGAGGTGCAGGTATTCGCCATGCCCGAACATGGCATGGCGACGATCTGGGACGCCGATGTGCTGATCTGGGCCGCTTCGCAGATCGTCGCGGCCGGGAACAACGGCATCCCCACGTCGCGGTTCTTCCGCTTCATGCCTTATCAGCTTCTGCGCTCGATCGGACGAGCTACCGGCAATCGGGAATATCTGTTGCTCAAGGCCGCGCTTGCGCGCCTGCAATCCACCGTCATCGCCACCACCATCCGCAACGGCAAGCATTGGCGGCGGCGGCAATTCTCATGGATCAACGAATGGGAAGAGATGACGACGCGCGCCGGCCGCGTCGAAGGCATGGAATTCGTCCTGCCCGAATGGTTCTACAACAGCGTCAGCGACCGCTCGCTGGTCCTGACCATCGACCCGGCCTATTTCCGGCTGACGGGCGGGATCGAACGCTGGCTTTACCGCGTCGCCCGCAAACACGCCGGGCGCCAGCCCGAGGGCTGGGCGTTCGAGATTTCCCACCTTCATCAGAAATCCGGCAGCGCAGCGCGACCATCCGACTTCGCGCTCGACCTGCGGCGGATCGCGGCTCGTCAGTCGCTGCCCGGATACCTGCTCCTGACCGAATGGGAAGACGGGCGCGAACTGCTGCGTTTTCTGCCCGAAAATCTATCCACAGTGCCTGTGGATAACCATGTGAATCCTATCGGGACATTAGGCGCACGCAGTATCGGGACATTAGGCGCAAATCGCACGCCGGACTCTATAGAAGAATCTAACAAAGAATCTAACTCTTCTTCTTTGACGCGCGCGCACGCGATCCATGGTGCCGGTGCCAGTGCTGGTTCCGGCCACCGAGGTGCGCCATGATTGTCGCGCTCCTCAACCAGAAGGGCGGCGTCGGCAAGACCACGCTCGCCCTGCATCTCGCCGGAGCCTGGGCCGCTCAGGGACGGCGCGTCATCCTGATCGACGCCGACCCGCAAGGCTCCGCGCTCGACTGGTCGCAGACGCGCAGCCATGAGGGCCTGCCGAGGCTGTTCAGTGTCGTCGGCCTGGCCCGCGACACCTTGCACCGCGAAGCCCCGGAGCTGGCGCGTGACGCCGATCTCGTCGTCATCGACGGGCCGCCCCGCGTCGCCGGTCTCATGCGCTCGGCGCTGCTCGCCGCCGATCTGGTGCTGATGCCGGTGCAGCCGTCCCCCTTCGACGGCTGGGCCTCGGCCGAGATGCTGGCGCTTCTGAAGGAGGCGCGCATCTACCGGCCCGAGTTGGGGGCGCGCTTCGTGCTCAACCGTTGCGGCGCGCGCACCGTCATTGCTCGCGAGACGGCCGAGACGCTGGCCGACCACGATCCGCCCTTGCTCGCCGCCACCATCGGCCAGCGCGTCGTCTTCGCCGATGCCGCGCAGTCCGGGCGGCTCGCTTCCGAGATCGACGACGGCAGCCCGGCTGCGCGCGAGATCGTGGCGCTGGCCGCCGAGATCGACCGTCTCGGCGTCGGGAGAGCTGCTCCATGAGCCGCGCTCCCCGCAAATCCGACTTCGCCTCCCGGCCGGGCAATGCCGAAAGCTGGGTCAGGGCGGCCGAAGCTCCGCCAAGCGGCAAGGCGGCCGGCGAAGCGTTCACCGCCCGCCTGACCATCGACATCACGCCCGAACTGCGCGGGCGCATCAAGGTCGCGGCGTTCCGGCGCGGCATCACCGTCGCCGACATGCTGCGTGACCTGCTCGCCCGCGAATTTCCAACCACCGAAGGAGATCCGACATGACCGGCAACGCGGCCCGCCGCTCGCACGGCCGTCCGTTGCCGGACGGGCCTGCGCCCTTCACCACATTGGTCGAGCTGACCTTCGACAAGCGCAAGGTCGAGCGCTGGATACGCTTCGGCCGCAAGAGCTACGAACAGATCATCGACCGCCGCCGCAGTATCGTCGGCTTCTCGCCCGAGAGCGTCTTCGCCTTCGTCCGCTGGGCTTCCGGCGAACATGGCACTGTCGTCTCACGCATCGACATCGTGCGCGCCATCGGCCGCGGCGAACCCTTCCAGACGCTGCCCTTCGTGCGCCCCGGCGGTGACATCCTGTTGCGCCTCGATAGCTGGGGGAAGGTTCAGCGCGTGCTGGCCGCCATCGACGCGGTGGAGGCGCTCGGCCTCGATCCGGCCGACGCCGCGCCGGATCACTGGCGGCACGTCCACAACCGGCTGATCGCCGGTCTGGAACCACATGCCTACACGCCGGAGCGACATGCGGCGTGGATCGGGCGTCGGAGGATCGCGCCATGACCCGGTTCGGCTACGTCATGGTGACGTATTTCGCGGCGATGGGCGTCGCCATCGCATCGTTCATCCCAACGCCCACCAAACTGATCTGGAACGCCACGGCCAGCGCGCCGATCGGCTTCTACACCGTCGAGCCGGGTGACCGGATCGAGGTGCCCGAGCTGGTCGCCGTGATGCCGCCCAAGCCGCTCGCCGACTTCATGGTCGGGCGCGGCTATGTCGGGCGCGGCGTGCCGCTTCTGAAGCGCGTCCTCGGCCTGCCGGGACAGCGCGTATGCCGCGTGCGATCCACCATCACGGTGGACGGCGTGGAGATGGGCAAGGCACTGCAACGCGACCGGATCGGCCGCGAATTGCCCATCTGGCAGGGCTGCCGCGTCATCGGCGACGGCGAAATCTTCCTCATGAATTGGGAGGTCCAGGACAGCCTCGACGGCCGTTACTTCGGACCCATCCCCGCAAGTTCCGTCATCGGCCGGGCGCTGCCGCTCTGGACCGATGAAGAAGGCGACGGCCGCTACGAATGGCGCGCCCACACGCAATGGCCGGCGCTCTGAAGCGTCACTTCACCCCAAACCACAAGGAGACTGACCATGCCTGACAATATCTTTGAATCCACCGCCAACGGCTATGCCGGCCGCGTCCGGCTGTTCGGCATCGATGAACCCATCGTGCTCGTCGACATCGAGCCGGGCGACGCCGACAATGCACCGGCCTGGCGCATCCACCTCGACGACGAGGACGGCCCGGAGATCGGCGCCGCGTGGAAACGCAACGGCGAACGCGCCGGGGATTACATCGCGCTGGAGATCGACAGCCCGCTTTTCGGCGCGCTGTTTCGTCCGGCGCTGTTCCAGGCCGGCGATGAGGGTCGCACCTACCGGCTGTCGTGGAAGCGGCAGAAGCCCCGCGAGGATCGGAGCTGATCGGTGCGCGTTCCGGCCATTCCTTTGTTCGCGGAAAAGCGGGCTCATTCCTTCGTCCCGCTCGACCGCAGGACGGCCGGCGCGCGCAGCGAAGGTCAGGGGCGGCCAACGGCCGGCGCTTCGCGCGCACCCTTGACCGCAGCGAGCACGCTGGCAGGCTGGCGTCGTGGCGGAGACAGGGCAGGATCGCTCTGCGCCGTTTTCCTGCTGGCCGCGCTGCTCGCGCTTGGCATGGGACCGACCGTTGCGGTCGCACAGACCGCGCCGGTCGCCCGCGTCCTCGCCGCCGATCCCTATGCCGGCTTCATCACCGAAGCCTCGCAGCGTTTCGGCATTCCCGAGCACTGGATTCGCGCCGTGCTGCGCGCCGAGAGCGCGGGCGACGTGCGCGCGATCTCCTCGACCGGGGCGATGGGATTGATGCAGGTGATGCCTGACACCTGGGCGGGCCTGCGCGTCCGTCATGGCCTCGGCCGCGATCCCTACGACCCGCGCGACAACATTCTGGCGGGCGCGGCTTATCTGCGCGAAATGTGGGATCGCTACGGCAATGTCGCGGCGATGCTCGCGGCCTACAATGCCGGTCCCGGCCGCTACGATGACCATCGCGCGACCAGCCGCGCCTTGCCCGCCGAGACACGCGCCTATGTCGCCGCGCTCGCGCCGGTTCTCGGCGGCGCGGTCGTATCCGAAACGCCCGCGCCAGCACCAGCGCCGCCGCCCGACTGGCGCGCGGCTCCGCTGTTCGTTGCGCGCTCGGCCGACACGCGGACTGCCGCCGCGCCGTCGTCGGACGTGCAATCCGGCGGCACTCGCGCAACCGTTCCGGTGCGGGATGCCGCCGACACGGAGCCGCAGGACGGCAGCATTTTCGTGGCTCGCGCCGATGACGGGGGAGCGCCATGAGGATGGCGTTCCCGCGCTTCGTGCGAGCCGTTCCGGTGTCCAGTCATGCGGGGTTTCGCCTGGCTGGATTCCGGGGAGGAAGGGCAGAAAGGGAAGGAAGTGCGGAGGGCAAGATAAAGGAACATGGCACCACGTCGCCAATGTTCTGGAAATTCTTGTTGTCTGCACACTGGTTAGGGGAACCGCGAGCGGCACCCTGTTTTTGGACGGCGCGTGCCGTGATCTTGCGCAAAGCCTTGGCTTTGCTGGGTTTCGACCGGCACCATGGCCGCCGATCACCCGATTTTCGTGGATTCAGGCCGGAGGCGCGTCCATGAGCGCCGACGACGAGAACCGCTTCCGGGTGAAGCCCGGCCGCATCCGGTCCGACACGCCGAAGGCGGGCAAGGCCAAGAGCTTTCTCACCCAAGCGAAGAAGCTCGCCCGCCAGCATAGCAACGCCCATCCCAAATATTCGTCGCGTCTCGGATCGCGCTCGGCGGGGAAGTCGCCCGCCGGGGGCGGCAAGGCGCCCCGCGCGACTGGCGGTCCCGGCGTCCGGCGAGGCCGTGGCGCATCCTTTGTCCGCGCCCGCACCCTGTCAGGCGGCTGGCGTCATAGCGCGCCCGGCATCCGGCGCGTCGTCGTCAAAACCCGCTACGTCCAACAGGCCGGCAAGAACGGCAAGGCCGCCGCCCATCTGCGCTACATCCAGCGTGACGGCACCTCGCGCGACGGCGAGCGCGGTCAGCTCTATTCGGCCAACGAGGACCGGGCCGATGGCGACGCCTTCCTCGATCGCGGCAAGGAGGATCGGCATCAGTTTCGGTTCATTGTCTCGCCGGAGGACGGCGCGGACCTGACCGATCTGACCGCCCACACCCGCGACCTCATGAAACAAGTCGAGGCCGACCTTGGCACCAAGCTCGATTGGGTCGCTGTCAACCACTACAACACCGGCCATCCCCATGTGCATGTCATCGTCCGGGGCAAGGACGATCTGGGCGAGAACCTTGTCATCAATGGCGACTATCTCGCCAACGGCATTCGAGAGCGTGCAAGCGAGCTGACCACGCTGGAGCTTGGCCCCGTGACCGAGATCGAGCAGAGCCGCAAGCTCTCGGCCGAAGTCGATCAGGACCGCTTCACCCGCATCGACCGGGCGATGACCGAAGAAGCGGACGAACGGTTCCTCGACCTGCGCCACGAACCCGACGATCCGCGCCGCCAGTTCAACCGGACCCTGCGCCTGCGTCGTCTCGCCAAGCTGGAGAAGATGGGGCTGGCCACCGAGCACGCGCCCGGCGTCTGGGAAATGAGCGAACGCATGGAGCCGACCCTGCGCGAGTTGGGCGAGCGCGGCGACATCATCCGCAACATGCACAAGGCGCTGAAGGCCGATGGCCTGGAGCGCGATCCCATGACCTTCCATATCCATGACGGGCCGCCCGAGACTCCGATCGTTGGCCGCGTCGTTGACAAATATCTGACCGACGAGATGGGCGAGAACCTGACTATCGTGGTGGACGGCATCGACGGCCGCACGCACCATGTCCCCGGCATTGACCCGGCTCGCGTCGAGGATGCGCGGATAGGCAGCGTGATCGAGATCGGCCCGGCCGAAACGATGGCCCGACCGTCCGACCGCACCATCACGGCCATCGCCGAGGATGGCGTCTATCGGCCGAGCCGCCATCTGGAGCAGGCGAAGTTTGAGGGCCGCGTTCCCGGCGGCGACTATGAAGCCTATGTCGATGCCCATGTGCGCCGGCTGGAGGCGCTACGCCGGGCCGGGATCGTCGAGCGGATCGACGCCGACCAATGGCGTATCCCTGAAGACTTCGAGAACCGTGCGTCCGCCTATGATGCCGGCCGCAATCGGCAGGCCAGCGTGCGCGTCCTCTCCGCCTTCGATCTGGAAAAACAGATCGGCGCTGACGGCGCCACCTGGCTCGACCGGCGCATGCTGGCGAACGACGCATCGGATCTCGCTTCGACCGGATTCGGCCAGCAGGTGCGCGAGGCCATGGACCAGCGGCGCGACCATCATATCGAACATGGCGACGCCACCCGCCAGCAGAATGGCCGCGTCTTCTACCGACGCAACCTTCTCGCCAACCTGCGCGAGCGGGAGGTGGCCCGCGTCGGTGCAGAGATGGCCGAAAGCAAGGCGCTGCCGTTCCGCGCTGCCACAGGCGGCGAAACCGTCAGCGGCAAGTTCACTAGCACCGTGCAGCTAACCAGCGGCAAGTTCGCGCTCATCGAGAAGAGCCATGAGTTCACGCTTGTCCCGTGGCGGCCGGTCATCGACCGTCAGCTCGGCCGCGAAGTCATGGCCATCGTGCAGGGCGGATCGGTCTCATGGCAGCTTGGACGGCAACGTGGGCTTGGATTGTAGTGCCTTCTATTCGGCTGCTTGGCCAAATTCCGCAGCACCCTTTTTCATGCCACGCGCTTCGTGGATCAGCCAGTCAACGAAACCTCGAACCAAGTCTCCAGGATCGGCTTGACGGGGGATAACCGCGACATAGCCCGTTCTCGGCACCCGAATGTCTGGCAGAGGCGTCATCAGCCTTCCGCTGGCAATGTCGATATCAAGCATGGGAAGCGGGCCGATCCCGATGCCAAGCCCATCTTCCACCGCCTGGCGGGCAACGAAGAAGTGGTCAAATGTCTGACGCGACAGTCCGGCGAGATGCTGGAGTTCTGCCGCTTCAAGCCAGTTCACCCAATCGCCGGGACGCGTTTCACTAGCAAGCAGCGTATGTCCCTCAATTTCCGCAGGCTTGAGGATTGGGCGCTCGGCGAATAACGCGGGGCTCATGATCAACGTATCCACGTCGTCCAGCACCGGAACGACATGGTGTTGGGGCCAGATATCATCCCGCGCAACGCCACGCCGGATCGAGAGATCCACGCCGCCGCGCAACTCTTCCTGCACGCAGGACACGGTCGTGACGACGACTCCGACATGCGGGTGATCGGCATGATAGCGACCGAGCCGGGGAATGAGCCAGCGCATCGCGAGGCTGGTCGGGGCGCTCACGCGCAGGATGCGGCGCGCGTTCGGGCGGCCGCAGGCTTCTGCTGCGACAGACAGACGGTCGAATGAAAGCCCGACCTCTGCGGCGAAGATTTTCGCTGTTGGCGTAGCGACCATGCGGCGACCATCCCGCACGAACAGCTTCTGCCCCAACCAGCCTTCCAATACGGCGATCTGACGGCTCACCGCGCCATGGGTGAGGCCGAGTTCAGCTCCCGCCTCTGCATAGCTGCCTGTCCGGGCAGCGACTTCGAATATGCGCAGGGCATTTAAGGGAGGAAGATGGCGCATGTTGAAACCGTGAGAAAAGCGAACGATATGCGTGAGCAAAACCATACTAGTCGATGAAATCTCACACGTATACCGTCGAATGACAAGTTGGCCAGACATGGCAAGGTAAACAGCATTCCGGGCAGAACAGTGAGAGATGAACCGCAGCAATCGATGGAATAATCAAAAACGTAGCCTTGTCGGAGCGAGCCTCACACATGCCTTGCATGATGGTTACACAGACTCCCTCTATGCCTTCATGCCGGTATGGCAGGCGCAGTTCGGGCTGTCCTATGCGGCTCTTGCCGTTATCCGTGCCCTCTATTACGCGACCATGGGCGGGCTTCAGCTACCTGCCAATCGGCTCCTTAGCGGTTGGTCGCCACGCGCAGCGCTGATCCTCTCCACAGCTATCGCGGTAGCCGGCCTTGTGATCATGGCTCTGCCACTGGGGCTGGCGGGGCTCTGCGTCGGCCTCGTTGTGGCCGGCATTGGGTCGAGCATTCAGCACCCGCGTGCGTCTCTGCTTGTGACCGAAAGTTATGGGGATGCCGCGCGACGCCCTCTCGGTATCTATAATTTCGCGGGCGATCTCGGAAAGGCCATCTTGCCGGCGCTTGTCGCATTGCTGCTGACGGTTCTTACCTGGCGACCAGTGCTGGGACTGATGGCGACGCTCGGGGCCGCTTTGATGTTCACCCTGGTTCGGCTGGTGCCGCCCGTTTCTGCTGCCACCGAAAGCAAGAGACAGCGGACCATCAGCCGCCGACGCAGCGGTTTTCGTATTCTCACAGTGATCGGCGGCTTCGATACCGCCACCCGCATGGGGTATCTGCTGTTTCTTCCCTTTCTTGTTCAGGGACGCGGTGGTGGCCTACCGACGGTTGGTGTCGCACTTGCGCTACTGTTTATCGGTGGCGCGTTCGGGAAAGCAGTTTTCGGCGGCCTTGGAGTAAGGCTGGGCGTCGTCAGGACCGTGATGGTGGCCGAGGCCATGACCGCCTCGCTGATCGTCGCGACGCTGTTCACGCCGCTGCCCTTGACGCTCATCCTGTTGCCGCTGCTCGGCGTTGTTCTCAACGGCACATCGTCGGTGCTCTACGGCACTGTGCCTGAACTGTCGGACGGCGATACAGGTCGAGCTTTCGCAATCTTCTATACGAGCGTTATCGGCTCCGGGGGTCTCGCCCCGATCCTTTATGGGGCAATCGCGGATCACAGCAGCCGAACGGTCGGGGTTCTTGCGGCGGCCGCCACCGCGGTTTCGATCATTCCGCTTGTCCTGGCGCTAGGCTCCCATCTGCGAAGCCCGGCAGCCGACGCCACAACTGTCGCATAATTGACTGACCCCAAATAACCGACCGGCTCCTGACCGGCCTCATTCAACGCCCTGAGAAAGGCCAGAAAATGAATACCGTTTTGCAGGCACCCCTGATGTTGATAACCGGAGGAAGCCGTGGCGTGGGTGCTGCGACTGCGCGGCTGGCCGCGGCCAAAGGCTATAATGTCGTCATCACTTTTGTTTCCAATGAGGCTGCGGCTCATGCGGTCACAGCCGATGTGGAAGCCGCCGGGCGCAGGGCTTTGGCCGTGCGGGCAGACAGTGCCGACCCCGAGCAAATCACCCAGCTTTTCTCCACGATCGACCGGGAGTTTGGCCGGATCGATGTGCTGGTGAACAACGCCGGGATCATTGCACAGCAATCCCGGCTGGAAAATCTCGGCTTCGAGCGTATGCAGCGGATATTCGCGGTCAACGCGATCGGTCCGATGCTCTGCGCCCAGCAGGCGGTCAGACGGATGTCCACCCGCCACAGCGGGCGGGGTGGTGTCGTGATCAACATTTCGTCGGCATCGGCCCGGCTCGGTAGCCCGAACGAATATGTCGACTACGCCGCCTCGAAGGGTGCTCTCGAGACATTCACAACCGGCTTCTCCAAGGAAGTTGCGCGGGAGGGAATACGCGTCTGCTGCATTCGCCCCGGCCACATCTATACCGAGATGCACGCCAGCGGCGGAGAACCCGGACGGGTGGATCGGGTCAGGGACACGATTCCCATGGGAAGGGGTGGTCAGCCCGAAGAAGTCGCCCGCGCGATTGTGTGGCTGGCGAGTGACGAAGCGTCTTTCATCACCGGTACATTCCTGGACGTCACCGGCGGCAAGTGAACGACGAAGCTGTGCGCAAGCTGCTGGCGCGCCCTGTCGCGTGCGCCGCAGGCGACGTGAACGAGTTCGCGGCGACAGTGCTCCCATAGGCGGCGTAGCGTGGAAGTGGCTCCGCACGTCGTAGTCAGGATGTCCGCGTGCAGGGATTAGTCGGCAGGTGACGCTCGGATAAAGAAAACTTGATAAACCTAACAAACCGGTTTATACGGTTTGTATGATCAACGTAGATGAATTCCGATTCAATTCCGGCCGTCTTGCTCTGGATCTTCCGGCAACCGTCCGTCGTAGGGCTTCCGAGCCGCAAGACGTGCTGGCGCCATCAGGCGCACCGGCTCGCTGGCTGCGCGACGCTGGTCTGAGCCAAGAGTTGCTGGCGCTTTCCCCTGAGCAGACATCTGACCTTGAGACGCTCCGGGAAGCGATATGGGCGGTTGCCGATGCGGCTGCCGCCGAGCGCGATTTGCCCGCAGAGGCGGTCGCAACATTGAATGAAATGGCGGCACTGCCATTGGCGGTGCCGAAGCTCGATGCGAGGTCGGCAACCGTGAAGCTGTTTGCCGACGATCCATTTCAGACAGCGCTCGCAACAATTGCGAGGGATGCAATCGATCTTCTCGGCAGCCCGCTACGAACACGCATCAAGGCGTGTGAGCAGCCTGACTGCCGAATGCTCTTCCTCGACTCATCCCGCAGTTCCCGGCGGCGCTGGTGCTCGATGGATCGGTGCGGCAGTCGCGCTAAAGGCGAAACGTTTCGGCAGAGGCGAAGAAAGGACGGCCATGAACATCCCGCCACTTAAGAGCAATTTTGTAGCCGTCGGTCCCTATCGACTGTCGATGGCTCGGGCAGGTCAGGGACCATCGATAGTACTTCTGCATGGAATACCTACACATGGTTTTCTCTGGCGCGAGGTTGCGCCTCGTCTCGTGGAAGCCGGCTTCGAGGTTACTGTCTTTGACCTTCTCGGCTACGGCGACTCCGATAAGCCGGTTGACGCCGATCTCGGCATTGCCGCCCAAGCGCGCTACATCGTTGATGCCCTTGAAGAGGTCGGTTGGCGAGGCGGATACATCGTCGGCCATGACATCGGCGGCGGGGTCGCCCAGCTGATAGCCCTTGCAAATCCGAACGTCATCGCTGGTCTCGTTCTTATTGACACAATCGCCTACGATTCCTTCCCGGAACCCGGCATTGCGCGTCTCAAAGAGCCGGCCTGGGATGATATCCTCACTGCGCCAGACTTCGACCTGAAGAAAGGGTTCGCGAAAGGACTGACGCGCGGGATGGTTCGTGCCGACCGAGTGACGACAGCGCTGATTGATGCCTATGAGCGTCCTTTTAGAGGGGTTGAAGGACGCGGGGCCTATCTCCGCGCAGCGCGAGCGCTCCGTACAGAAGACCTTACATCCCGGATGGGTGCGATCGAGACTCTGCCAGTTCCCACCATGGTTATATGGGGCGAGCGCGATGTTTTTCAGTCCGTTACCTATGGTCAGCGACTTGTGGAAGCTATGCCCAACGCTCGCCTTGAGATCGTCGCCGACGCTGGACACTTCCTACCGGAAGACGCGCCCGAATTCCTTGCAGAACTCATCACGAAATTTACCACGTCCAGCCAGGGAGCGTAATCATGCCCACGCGGACGCGACCTGCGCCGGTATCTCAAGTGCCATTCTTTATAATACTGATTGCATCCACCTTTCTGATGGGGTCCAGCTTCGTCGCAGGGAAAATCCTGATCCAGCAGGGTTTCGACCCCATGATTCTGGTGGGATGGCGCTTCCTTGTTGCAGCACTCGCCACCCTCCCTTTGGTCCTCCTCGACAAGGGTAACCTCAGACAGGTACTTTTTCCGCGCCGAGCTAGCCTGCGTGATATTGCTCTGGTGATCCTTATTGGGCTGGTCCAGACGGCAGCGGTCATGGGCCTGCTCTTCTGGGCAATGCAGTTCGTGTCCGCATCGACCGCCGCCATTTTACTTTTCACCAATCCTATCTGGGTTGCCGTGCTGGGCCGTTTCTTTCTTGGCGAAACACTTCATCGTGGAAGATTGACCGGGCTTGTCCTCGGCGTCATCGGCGTCGGACTCGCCATTGGTCTTGGACCAGACATGCTTTCCGGTGGCGACACTTTGCTCGGTGAAATCATCGGTATTGCATCCGCCCTCTGCTGGGCGACAGCTACGATCATCAACAAACGCGCCAATCTGCCGTTTGGTCCATGGGGGCTGAGCTTCTGGCAGATGCTGATCGGCTCCCTCGCTGTCTTGGGGCTTGCATACGGTACAGGCGAGCACTGGCCGGCATCCGTCACGAGGGAGCAGTGGGGATGGTTCTTCTGGCTCGCAATCCCCGCCTCAACAGGCTCCTTCGGTTTGTGGTTCGTGGCGTTGAACAAGGGGGGCGCAACGAAGACGAGCGGCTTTCTGTTCCTGGCCCCGTTGTTCACGGTGATCCTGTCGTATTTCATACTTGGCGCCACGCTCTCCTGGCTCCAGGCCTGCGGAGGCATTCTGATCGGCATCGCATTATGGCTGGTCAACAGCGAAATTCCCGCGAGAAACCGCCGCGAACGCCGCGATGAAGTAACTGCTGAGGGGCAGCCGTGATGCGCGAATCCAAAGTGACCGCATGTCGTTGGACTCGTAGCTGCAACAGCCTTTCCTTGTTCAAGAACTCCGCTTCCGCCGCTGAAGTGTGACGTTTCAGCTCGGCGGTAAACAACATGCGAAGGAGGCAGAGAAAAGAACCGGAAATAGCTTCTCGCCTTTCAATCCTTCGAAGCCATGTCCCGATGGTTGCCCTGATCCAGACTCTCGCTGTCGCGGAATATCTCAGTTTCCACCGTGCCGCTCTGGCGCTGGGCACTAGCCAGTCGAGCGTGAGCGCCCGGATCAAGGCGCTGGAAACTGACCTTGGAATCGTCCTCTTTGACCGCAACACGCGCGGCGTTCGGATGACCGAAGCCGGACGCCGTTTCGTCGATCAGGTCAATGACGCCATGGGTATTCTCGACCGGGCGATCAAGACGGCCGGGATGCATGCGCGCAGCGAGCAAGGTGATATTCGGATCGGCGTTCATGCCCTCACGGCAGGGTGCTTCCTGGATCTTCTACTGGAACGCTTTCACGATAAGCATCCGGGCATTCGTCTACACATCACCGAAGGCACGGCGCGGGATGCGCAATTCATGGTGCGTGAAGGTCGGCTCGATGTCGCCTTCATGGCCGGCGCTCACGAAATCTCCGACCTAAACTCCCGCGTCATCTGGCGGGACCGGCTGATGGTTGCGCTGCCATTGAAGCATCCGCTGGCGGAGCTATCGAACGTCGAATGGCGGCAGCTTGCCGACGAAACCTTCCTTATCCGCCACCATGGTACCGGCCCACAGGTGCACGATCTGATCGTGCTGCGTTCGGCCGGAAAATGGCCTGTGCCGACAATTCTGCGTCGTAAGGTCGGGCGCGAGGCGCTGCTGGCGATGATCGCGGCCGGACATGGCATCTCGCTTTTTGTCGAGGACAGCACAGTCGGCAACACAGCGAATGTTATTTTCCTGCCAATCAGTGACGAGCCTGAAACCATCCCATTTTCGGCCGTCTGGTCGCCGAGAAACCGCGACCCGGCGCTTTTGAGCCTGCTCACCTTAGCGACGAAAATGGGCCGTCCACATCCGAAACCTGATTCGCGTTAGTTTGCGGCGAGCAGTGCCGTTATGGTCCCGCCGTGACCCATCCTATTTACCGCCGATAGTATCCGGTCGCCCTATCGCTCCACCTTTATTGTTGATTACCGCATGATTGCCCATTCTCTGATCGGCTCCATCAATTTTGCCGATTGGAGTCTGTATGCGCGGAGGCCGAATACTCTGGGGGCAGATTGCCGTCGTCTTCACCATTGTCATGGTGATGACCTGGGCCGCAACGCAATGGGTGGCGTTTCGGCTCGGCTTCCAGCCCCAGCTTGGCAATCCCTGGTTCGATCTGGCCGGTTGGCCGTTCTACTATCCGCCCGCCTTTTTCTGGTGGTGGTTCTCCTTCGACGCCTATGCGCCCACGATCTTCGTGGAGGGCGCGGCTATCGCCACATCGGGCGGCATCCTCGCGATCGGTGCCGCCATCCTCTTGTCAATCATCCGGGCGCGCGAAGCCCGCAACGTCGCCACTTACGGCTCCGCGCGATGGGCGGAGGACAAGGAAATCCGCACGGCCGGATTGCTCGGCCCCGATGGCGTCGTGCTCGGCCGCTACGACAGGGACTATCTGCGCCATGACGGGCCGGAGCATGTGTTGTGCTTCGCACCCACGCGGTCGGGCAAAGGTGTCGGCCTTGTGGTGCCCACGCTGCTGACCTGGCCGGGAAGCTGCATCGTCCATGACATCAAGGGCGAGAACTGGACGCTGACGGCCGGCTTCCGGGCACAGCACGGCCGCGTCCTGCTGTTCGATCCCACCAACGCCAGATCGTCCGCCTACAATCCGTTGCTGGAGGTGCGGCAGGGCGAATGGGAAGTCCGCGACGTGCAGAATATTGCTGATATTCTGGTCGATCCCGAAGGCAGCCTCGACAAGCGCAACCATTGGGAAAAGACCAGCCACAGCCTCCTTGTCGGCGCGATTCTGCACGTCCTCTATGCCGAGCCGGACAAAACCCTGTCGGGCGTCGCCAATTTCCTGTCCGATCCCCGCCGCTCGGTCGAAGCGACCTTGCGCGCGATGATGGACACGCCGCATCTGGGCGAAGCTGGCGTTCACCCCGTCATCGCCTCATCGGCGCGCGAGCTGCTGAACAAGAGCGAGAACGAACGGTCGGGCGTGCTGTCCACCGCCATGTCGTTCCTGGGCTTGTATCGCGATCCGGTCGTGGCGCGCGTCACGGACCGTTGCGACTGGCGCATCGCCGATCTGGTCGGCAGGCGAGAGCCGGTGACGCTCTACCTCGTCGTGCCACCGTCCGACATCAACCGGACGAAACCGCTGATCCGGCTCATCCTCAACCAGATCGGCCGCAGGCTTACCGAGGAACTGATGCTATCCGGCAAGCGGCATCGCCTGCTCATGATGTTGGACGAGTTTCCCGCGCTCGGCCGTCTCGACTTCTTTGAATCGGCGCTCGCCTTCATGGCGGGCTATGGCCTCAAGTCCTTCCTGATCGCCCAATCGCTCAACCAGATCGAGCGCGCCTATGGGCCAAACAACAGCATTCTCGACAACTGCCATGTGCGCGTTGCCTTTGCCACCAACGACGAGCGCACCGCCAAGCGCGTTTCGGACTCGCTTGGCACAGCAACAGAGATGCGTGATTCCACCAACTATGCCGGCCATCGCCTCGCGCCCTGGCTCGGGCATCTGATGGTGTCGCGGCAGGAGACGGCGCGGCCGCTGCTCACGCCGGGCGAGATCATGCAGTTTCCGCCCGCAGACGAAATCGTGATGGTCGCGGGAACCCCACCTATCCGGGCGAAGAAGGCCCGGTATTTCGAGGATGCGCGATTGCAGGAGCGCATCCTGCCGCCGCCCGAGTTGCCATCCGCACCAGTGGCGAAGCCAGCAACCGACGACTGGACGAGCCGCGTCATCGTCTCGGCGAACAAGCCAGCGACCGGCGCTGCCAGCGGGGCCGAGGGCGATCCCGACAATGCCGGCATCCGTCGCGAGCCGGAATTGCCCGAGCATGAGGAGATCATCCCGCCGCCACCAACGCCCGCCCAGGAGTTCGACATTCTGGACGACGAGCCGGACGTGGACGCGGCCAAGGCCCGCGCGCTGCGCTCGCGGATGCGAATGATCGCCCGGCAGGCCTCGATGAACTCCGATGACGGTATAGAGCTTTGAGAGGTCGCCCATGACGACGCGCACCCGCATGAATGTCTATTTCGACCCGGAACTGCTCAAACAGGTCGAGGCGCTATCGCTGCGCCGACAGGTCTCGAAATCCGCCATCATCGAGGCGGCGGTCGCATCCTTCCTGTCGGGCGACACGTCTGACCGGCTGGAAGCGGCCATGTCGCGCCGCCTGGACAAGATCGGCAGGCAGATCGGCACGCTGGACGAAGATCTCGCCGTGCTCGGCGAGACCCTTTCCTTGTTCGTCCACTTCTGGCTGACGATGACACCGCCGTTGCCCGACAGCGCCAAGCAGTCCGCACGGATCAAGGGGAACGAGCGGTTCGAGGGCTTCATGCAGAATCTCGGCCGCAGGCTGGCGACCGGAGACAGGTTTCTGAAAGAGTTATCGCGCGACATGGATTCGCTTCACGACAGTTCGTCGCAAGATCAGGCCGAGGTCGATGGCCACGCTTCTTAGATTTTCAACCCATCCTATTTGCCGCCGATGGCCGCCGATCACCGCATCCTGCTAGATACTTGTTGAAACGGTCTGAATTCAGGCTCTTTTAATCGACCCCGTTGCGGGGTCCGTCTGTCACGCCCCGCCAGAAATGGGGCCGACATGACTGCACATCACCAGAAACCGGAGGCGATTGCGCGCGGCGCGCGGATGCTGCGCACGGCCCTCGGCGTGTCCATCGCCCGGTTTCTGGAAGACCCAACCGTCATCGAGGTGATGCTGAACCCGGACGGCCGCATCTGGATCGACCGGCTGTCCGAAGGTCTGACCGATACCGGCGAGATTCTCTCCGCCGCCGATGGCGAACGCATCGTGCGGCTGGTCGCACACCATGTCGGCGCGGAGGTTCACGCCCAATCCCCGCGCGTGTCGGCGGAACTGCCCGAGACGGGAGAACGGTTCGAGGGGCTGCTGCCGCCCGTCGTCGCCGCACCGGCCTTTGCCATCCGCAAGCCCGCCGTCGCGGTCTTCACGCTCGACGACTATGTGACGGCAGGCATCATGTCCGCCGATCAGGCCGTGACCCTGCGCGAAGCCGTCGCCGAGCGCGCCAACATTTTGGTGGCAGGCGGCACCAGCACCGGCAAGACCACGCTGACCAATGCGCTCCTGGCCGAAGTGGCGAAGACGCAGGATCGCGTCGTCATCATCGAGGACACGCGCGAGCTGCAATGCGCCGCGCCCAACCTCGTCGCCATGCGGACCAAGGATGGTGTGGCGACGCTTTCCGATCTTGTGCGCTCGTCGCTGCGCCTGCGCCCCGACCGCATCCCCATCGGCGAGGTGCGCGGCTCCGAAGCCCTCGACCTTCTGAAAGCCTGGGGAACGGGGCACCCCGGCGGCATCGGCACCATCCATGCCGGCACCGGCATCGGCGCGCTCCGCCGCCTCGAACAGCTCATTCAAGAGGCTGTCGTCACGGTCCCGCGCGCGCTGATCGCCGAGACCATCGACCTCGTTGCCATCCTCGCCGGGCGCGGTTCCGCGCGCCGGCTGGCCGAACTCGCCCGCGTCGAGGGGCTGGGGCCAGACGGCGACTACCGCATCACCCCCGCAACCCCCACCAACACAGGAGAAATTTCATGATCCGCACGCTTTCGCGCGGCTATCGCTTCGCCGCGACCGCCGCATCCACCCTTGCCATCAGCCTCATGCTTGCCCCGGCCGCCCATGCCTCCGGTTCGTCGATGCCCTGGGAGGCTCCGCTTCAGAGCATCCTTCAATCGATCGAGGGGCCGGTCGCCAAGATCATCGCCGTGATCGTGATTATCGCCACCGGCCTCGCGCTGGCCTTCGGCGACACGAGCGGCGGGTTCAGGCGGCTGATCCAGATCGTGTTCGGCCTGTCGATCGCCTTCGCCGCGTCGAGCTTCTTCCTGTCGTTCTTCTCGTTCGGCGGCGGGGCGCTTGTTTGATGACGGGCGGCCTCGAACAACTCGACGCGGTGCCGGGCTTCATTGTTCCGGTCCACCGGGCGCTGACCGAGCATATCCTGCTCGGCGGCGCTCCGCGCTCCATCGCCATCATGAACGGAACGCTGGCCGGGGCCGTGGGCCTCGGCCTGCGCCTCTGGTTTGTCGGCCTCGCCATCTGGGTCATCGGCCACTTCGCCGCCGTGTGGATGGCCAAGCGCGATCCCCTCTTTGTCGAAGTGGGCCGCAGGCATCTGCGCATCCCCGGCCATCTCTCGGTGTGAGGGTGTGACCATGATGAACCTTGCCGAATACCGCCGCACCGCCAGTCGCCTCGCGGATTTCCTACCCTGGGCAGCACTTGTCGGCCCCGGCGTCGTCTTGAACAAGGACGGCAGTTTCCAGAGAACTGCGAAGTTCCGCGGTCCCGATCTGGATTCCGCCGTCGCGGCCGAACTCGTGGCGGTCGCCGGCCGCATCAACAATGCCGTCCGCCGTCTCGGGTCCGGCTGGTCGATCTTCGTCGAGGCGCAGCGCTCCGAGGCTGCGACCTATCCCGACAGCACCTTTCCCGATCCCGCGTCGGCGCTGCTCGACGCCGAGCGCAAGGCCGGTTTCGAGGAAGCCGGCACGCATTTCGTGTCCGGCTATTTCCTGACTTTCCTCTGGCTCCCGCCCGCCGAGGACGCCGCCCGCGCGGAAACCTGGCTCTACGAGGGCCGCGAGCAGTCCGGCGTCGATCCGTGGGAATTGCTGCGCGGCTTCGTGGATCGCACCGACCGGGTTCTGGCTCTGCTCGATGGCTTCATGCCGGAATGCCGTTGGCTCGATGACGCCGGCACGCTGACCTATCTCCATTCGACCATCTCCACGAACCGGCATCGCGTGCGCGTGCCGGAGGTGCCGATGCACCTCGATGCGCTGCTCGCCGACCAGTCACTGACCGGCGGGCTGGAGCCGCGTCTTGGCAACCAGCATCTGCGCGTCCTGACCATCATCGGCTTCCCGACCGCGACGACGCCGGGCCTCCTCGACGAGATGAACCGGCTGCCGTTCCCGTATCGGTGGAGCACGCGCGCGATCCTCATGGACAAGACCGATGCGACGAAGCTGCTGACGAAGATCAGGCGGCAATGGTTCGCCAAGCGCAAAAGCATCGCCGCGATCCTTAAGGAAGTCATGACCAACGAGGCGTCCGCCCTCGTGGACACCGACGCAGCGAACAAGGCCGCTGACGCCGACATGGCCTTGCAGGAGCTCGGCGCGGATATGGCGGGCATGGCCTATGTCACGGCCACTATCACCGTCTGGGACGCGGACCCGCGCATAGCCGACGAGAAATTGCGCCTCGCCGAAAAGATCATACAGGGCCGCGATTTCACCGCGATGCCTGAAACCGTCAACGCCGTCGACGCCTGGCTCGGCTCGATCCCCGGACATGCCTATGCCAATGTCCGCCAGCCACCCATCAGCACCTTGAATCTCGCCCACATGATCCCGCTTTCGGCGGTGTGGGCGGGGCCGGAACGGGATGAGCACTTCGGGTCGCCCCCCTTGCTCTATGGCAAGACCGAGGGAAGCACCCCATTCCGGTTATCCCTCCATGTCGGCGACGTGGGCCACACCCTCGTTGTCGGTCCGACCGGCGCGGGCAAGTCCGTGCTGCTCGCGCTCATGGCTTTGCAGTTCCGCCGTTATGAGGCCAGCCAGGTCTTCGCCTTCGATTTCGGCGGCTCGATCCGCGCCGCCGCGCTCGCTATGGGCGGCGACTGGCACGATCTGGGCGGCGGACTGACGGACGGAGACGAGGCGTCCGTCTCGCTTCAGCCGCTCGCCCGCATCGACGACACCTATGAACGTGCTTGGACAGCCGACTGGATCGCCGCCATTCTCGGTCGTGAGGGCTTGGCCGTAACGCCCGAGACCAAGGAATATATCTGGACGGCGCTGACCTCGCTGGCGTCCGCCCCGGTCGGGGAACGCACCATCACCGGCCTCACGGTCCTGCTCCAATCCAACGATCTGAAACAGGCATTGCGGCCCTATTGCATCGGCGGCGCTTATGGTCGGCTGCTCGACGCCGAGACCGAACATCTTGGGCATGCGGATGTGCAGGCGTTCGAGATCGAGGGGCTCGTCGGAACCGGCGCGGCCCCGGCCGTGCTCGCCTATCTGTTCCACCGGATCGGCGACCGGCTCGACGGGCGGCCCACGCTGCTTATCATCGACGAGGGCTGGCTTGCGCTGGACGACGAAGGATTCGCCAACCAGCTTCGCGAATGGCTGAAGACGCTCAGGAAGAAGAACGCCAGCGTCATCTTCGCCACGCAGTCGCTATCGGACATCGACGGCAGCAACATCGCGCCCGCCATCATCGAAAGCTGCCCGACGCGATTGCTCCTGCCGAACGAGCGGGCCATCGAACCCCAGATCACGGCCATCTATCGCCGCTTCGGGTTGAATGACCGGCAGATCGAAATCCTCGCAAGGGCCACGCCCAAGCGGGATTACTACTGCCAGAGCCGCAGGGGAAACCGCCTCTTCGAGCTGGGCCTGTCCGAAGTCGGCCTCGCGCTCTGCACCGTATCCGCGAAATCCGACCACAAGCGCATCGCCGGACTTATCGCCGAGCATGGTCGCGACGGCTTCCTTGCGGCGTGGCTGCGCCTGCGCGGCGTCGATTGGGCAGCCGACCTTATCCCCGATCTCACCAATCTTGCCGACCGGACGGAAACCGCCGCGCCGGTCGTGCCGGATGCCCCCCAAGCAGAGGAGACCCTTCCATGATCCGTGTTCCCGTTGCCCGCTTCGCCGGCGCTTCCATGCTCGCGCTGGCGCTTGCCATGCCCGTCGCGCTGTCACCGATGCTGACCAGCCCGGCTCACGCGCAATTCGGTCGTATCGTCTATGATCCGGCGAACTATGCGCAGAACGTGCTGACGGCCGCGCGCACGCTCCAGCAGATCAACAACCAGATCACGTCACTTCAGAACGAAGCGACCATGCTCATTAATCAGGCGAAGAATCTGGCGAGCCTGCCATATTCATCGCTTCAGCAGCTCCAACAAAACGTGCAGCGCACGCAGCAGCTTTTGAGCCAAGCCCAAAACATCGCCTTCGACGTGCAGAAGGTCGATCAGATCTTCCAGACCCAATATGGCAATGTCTCGCTGTCGGCGACCGAAGCCCAACTCGTCACCGACGCCCGCTCGCGCTGGCAGAACACGGTCGGCGGCTTGCAGGACGCCATGCGGGTTCAGGCGGGCGTCGTCGGCAACATCGACACCAACCGCACACAGATGTCCGAGCTTGTCGGCCAGAGCCAGTCGGCGACTGGCGCGCTTCAGGCGACGCAGGCCGGCAACCAGCTTCTCGCTCTCCAGTCGCAGCAGCTTTCCGATCTCGTTGCGCTTCTCGCCGCCAATGGCCGGGCGGGTGCGTTGACCGAAGCCGAGCGTGCGGCAGCAGCCGAACAGGGACGCGAGCAGCGCCGACGCTTCCTCACGCCGGGTTCGGGCTACACGCCCGGCAACGCGCAGATGTTCAACAACGGCAACTGAGGGCGCGGCCATGGACGGCAAGATGCTGGCCCGGCTGGGCGCAGTCATATTCGTGGCGATGGCCATCACCGCGACGGCCATCGAGAGGACCCGCAAGGAAGACACGCCGGCATTGCCGCCGCGTCTTGCCCAGCCCGAACGGGACCCGCTGCGAGAAGGGCAGCGCCGGTGCCAGCAGCTTGGGACAACGGCAGCCAGCGACGCCGAATGCCTGCGCGTTTGGGCCGAAACCCGCGACCGTTTTCTTGGCCGCTCGCCTGCGCCCGCCGCGCCGGCCTCCAGCGAAGGGCAGTGATGCATGGGCGGTGCGGGCGTCATCGACAATTTCCTCGGGGTCTTCACCCGATATATCGACTCCGGCTTCGGCCTGCTCGGCGGCGAGGTGGCGTTCATCGCCACAACGCTCATCGTCATCGACGTGACGCTCGCCGCACTGTTCTGGAGCTGGAACGCCGATGACGACATCATCGCTCGGCTTGTGAAGAAGACGCTGTTCGTCGGCGTGTTCGCTTATCTCATCGGCAACTGGAACAACCTCGCAAAGATCGTCTTCGACAGCTTCGCCGGCCTAGGGCTGAAAGCATCCGGCACGGGGTTCACCGCGCAGGATCTGATGCGGCCCGGCAAAGTGGCGCAGACCGGCCTCGACGCCGCGCGGCCGCTGCTCGACTCCATTTCCGACCTGATGGGCTGGGTGGCGTTCTTCGAGAACTTCATCCAGATCGCCTGCCTGCTGTTCGCCTGGGCGCTCGTAATCCTCGCCTTCTTCATCCTAGCGATCCAGCTTTTCGTGACGCTGATCGAGTTCAAGCTGTCCACGCTGGCGGGCTTCGTGCTGATCCCGTTCGGCCTCTTCGGCAAAACTGCCTTCATGGCCGAGCGCGTGCTTGGCAATGTCATTTCGTCCGGCATCAAGGTTCTGGTGCTGGCCGTCATCATCGGCATCGGCTCGACGCTGTTCTCGCAATTCACGCAAGGCTTCGGCGGCCAGACCCCGAGCATCGACGACGCCATGGCTGTCGTGCTCGCCGCCTTGTCCCTGCTCGGCCTCGGCATCTTCGGACCCGGCATCGCCTCCGGTCTGGTTTCGGGCGGGCCGCAGCTTGGCGCGGGCGCGGCGGTCGGCACCGGCCTGGCCGCCGGCGGCATGGTGCTCGCCGGCGGTGCTGCCGCAGGCGGTGCGGCCGGTCTCGCCGTCAAGGGAGGTGCCGCCGCTCTGTCCGGTGGAGCCGCGGCGGTTCGCGGCGGTGCAACCGCCGCAGGCGGGGCCTCCGCAGCCTACAGCATGGGTTCGCTCGGCCAGTCTGGCGCGGCGGGGGTCGCTTCCGGCCTGGGTGGCGTCGCTCGCGCCGCAGGCTCTGCCGCTGCATCCCCCTTGAAGCGTGCCGCCTCCAAAGCGTCGGAAGGCGTCAAATCCAGTATTTCCAATGGCGCGCGTGCTGCCTTCGGCGTGACGGGCGGATCATCCACCGCAGGCACCGTCAGCGGCGCGAGCGCCGGCCCCGAAACCGCAGCCGCATCGCCTTCAGCAACTGCCAGCCCCCCGGCCTGGGCGCAGCGGATGCGGCGCTCACAGTCCGTCAACCACGGCACCACCATGGCCGCCCATGCGGTTCGCTCGGGCGACAGCCACGGCGGCGGCTCCTCCGTCAATCTTTCCGAAAGTGACCGCTCATGAGCATCTTCAAACGACCATCGACCCATTACGGCAAATCGCCGGAACCCGAGACGCAATACCAGAAAGCCGCGCAGGTCTGGGACGAGCGCATAGGCTCAGCCCGCGTGCAGGCGAAGAACTGGCGCTATATGGCCTTCGGCTCGCTGATCCTCTCGGCCGGTTTTGCTTCGGCGTTGGTCTGGCAATCGGCGCGCGGGACCGTCGTGCCGTGGGTGGTGCAGGTCGATAATCTCGGCCAGGCGCAGACTGTCGCACCCGCCACGGCCGACTATCGGCCAAACGATCCGCAGATTGCTTTCCATCTCGGCCGCTTCATCGAACAGGTCCGGGCGATCCCGGCAGACGCCATCATTGTCCGGCAGAATTGGCTCCGCGCCTATGAATGGACCACGGATCGCGGCGCGGTGGCGCTCAACGACTACGCCCGCAGCAACGACCCCTTCACGAAGGTCGGACGGCAACAGGTCGCCGTGGAGGTGTCCAGCGTCATCCGGGCGTCGAACGACAGCTTCCGCGTGGCTTGGACAGAACGCCATTACGAGAACGGCCAGCTTTCCACGACCGAACGATGGACCGCGATCCTGACCATCGTGATCCAGACCCCGCGCGACGCCGAGCGCCTGCGCGCCAACCCGCTCGGCATCTACGTCAACGCCATCTCGTGGTCGCGGGAGATGAGCCAATGAGCACGTTGACCCGCAAACCCGCAGTTCCGGCTTTCCGTAAACACGGCCTTCCGGCTTTGCTGCTGTCCGCCACCATGCTGGCCGGTTGCGCTACCAACAAACCCCCGCAGTTCAGCTACGACCCCGACGTGCCATCGCTGCCCGTTGTGCCGGCCGCCGTCACCGATGACCTCCCCCGGCGATTGCACACGCCGCCGGCCTGGACCGTGGCGCGCGGCGGGACCGCCGCCGGGACACCGGCCGGCCGTGTCGAGAACGCCAATGCCGCCGCGCGCGTCGAGCCGCGCCGCGAGGGCTACTATAACGCCATCCAGATTTATCCCTGGTCGGAAGGTGCGCTCTATCAAGTATATGCCGCGCCGGGGCAGATCACCAATATTGCGCTGGAACCGGGCGAGAGCCTGACCGGCGCGGGACCGATTGCAGCAGGAGACACCGCCCGCTGGATCATCGGCGACACCGAAAGCGGCTCGGGCACAACGCGCCGCGTCCATATCCTCGTCAAACCGAGTCGGCCGGACATCGCCACGAACCTCGTCGTGACCACCGACCGGCGTACCTACATGATCGAGCTGCGCGCCCGCGAAGCCCTCTATATGCCGTCCGTCGCCTGGGCCTATCCGGCACAACCGGCAGGCCAGCGTCAGACCGTTCCGGCCGCACCGATCATCCCGGTCGAGGCGGCGCGCAACTATCGCTACGGCCTGACCGGCGATAACCCACCCTGGAAGCCTATCTCCGTCTTCGACGATGGCCGCCGCATCTATGTCATCTTCCCGCGCGGCATCGTGCAGGGCGAGATGCCGCCGATCTTCGTCATCGGCTCGGATGGCGAAACCCAGATCGTCAACAGCCGCATCCAGCAGAACATCCTCATCGTGGACCGCCTGTTCGGCGCGGCCGAATTGCGCCTTGGCAGCGGTGATCGCCAGCAGACGGTCAGGATCGTCCGCATCGAGCAACGGCAGGCTGCACAGCCGGCAAAAGCGACCGGAGAATCCCCGTCATGACCGAAGACACGATCCCTGTAGAAGCCGCAGCGGACACCACCGCACCCATGCGCCTGCGTGCCGAACCGCCCCGCGTCACCCGTCTGTCCCGCAAGATGCTGGCCGGCGTCGGAGCCGTCGCGCTGTTCGGGATCGGCGGGGCGCTGATCTATGCGCTCCAGACCCGTGACATGAGTGGCAGCGGTGACGAACTCTACTCGACCGAGAACCGCCCCACGGCGGACGGACTGTCCGGCCTGCCGCGCGACTATACCGGCCCGGTCCTGGGACCGGCATTGCCGGGCGATCTGGGCGGCCCGATCCTCGACGCGCAGAACCGGGGTCAACCCGTTGCCGCCCCCGTCATGGCGACGCCCGCCGTCGATCCTGCGGAACAGCGTCGTCTCGCCGAGGAAGAGGCCGCGCGCGTCAGCCGCGTCTTTTTCCAGACAACGCCCGGCACAGGGACCGCCAACCCGAGCCTTGCCGGCCTTGGCCTTGCCGCGCAGCCCGGCGCGACCGGCACGCAGGACCGGCATACGGCTTTCCTCAACGGCCCGGTGGATCGGCAGACGGTCGCCCTTGACCGCATCGCGGCGCCAGCCTCGCCCTACATCCTTCAGGCCGGGGCCGTGATCCCGGCGGCGATGATTACCGGCATCCGTTCGGACCTTCCCGGCCAGATCACCGCGCAGGTCACGGAGAACGTCTATGACAGCCCGACCGGCTCGCTTCTCCTGATCCCGCAGGGGACGCGCATCATCGGCCAGTACGATGCCGGCGTGACCTTCGGCCAGCGCCGCGTCCTGCTCGTCTGGAACCGCCTGATCCTGCCGAACGGCCGCTCCATCGTGCTGGAGCGTCAGCCCGGCGCGGACGCTTCCGGCTATGCCGGCCTTGAGGATGGCGTCGATTATCACTGGTGGGATCTGATGAAGGCCGCCGGCCTCTCGACGCTGCTCGGTATCGGCACGGAACTGGCGACAGACGACGAGGACCGGCTGATCCGCGCTATTCGCGACGGGGCGCAGGACACCATCAATCAGGCTGGGCAGCAGATCGTCCAGCGCCAGTTGCAGGTCGCACCGACGCTGACCATCCGGCCGGGCTTCCCGGTCAGGGTCATTGTGACGCGAGATTTAGTCCTCGAACCCTACAGGAATTGATTATGGCGAAGCTGAAACTCGGTCCTCTGGCCGACGACAGGCCGGTGAAGGTCACGCTGGAACTGCCGGCACCACTCCACCGTGACCTGATCGACTATGGCGCTCTGTTGGCCGATGGCGGTGCGCCGATCGAGCCTGCCAGACTTATCGTGCCGATGCTGGAGCGGTTCATCGCCACAGATCGCGGTTTCGCCAAGGCGCGGCGGCGACCCTCCTGATCCATCACGGCGGGGGTGCCGCCAGCGTACAGGCGCGAATGCGGCACGCTACACACCGCCGATCCCCCTCCATGCTTCGCTTAGTTCCGGGGCTTTAGCGCTCCTGACTCCACCAGCGAGACACGGAGGATACCATGTGCGCAGAGCGCCGCCACGCCCAACGAGGCCGCCCAAAGCAGCCAGCTCCTGGAACGCTACCCGACGATCTTTTCGACTATGACGACGATCCCGCGCCGCGCATCAGCCCGCCGCGCGGCAGTCCGCCTCATGTCTTCGACGTGGAGAAGCTGCCCGTCATCGACGACTGGCCCGAAGACGTGCCGATCACCGAGGCCGAGATTCACGTATTCGAGCGCTGGTTCGCCGATGTTTTTGACGAGATGTTCGGCTCAGTCGATCTGCCGGAAGACTTGAGAAAGTTATCTCTGTATGATAATGAAAAGCCGTAATGGATGATCGAGATGCGCCATGACGACACTCAAGGTCGGGATCGCCGAACCCGATGAAATGAAGGCCCGGACCATGCGAATCGCCAAGGGCGAGGAGAAGCCCGCGCCCGGCGATCCGACCGTTTGGTTCGCGTCCACCATGTCCTTTGCCAAGTTCCTGTCGCCCAGCAATTGCGAACTGCTCCGCATCATCCATGAGCGTGAGCCGGACTCGCTGGAGGAACTGGCCCAAATCACCGGCCGCGCGAAATCCAACCTGTCCCGGACCCTCAAGGCCATGGCTGGCTACGGCCTCGTCCGCATGGAGAAGGGCAAAGGCCTCAAGCTGGTGCCGAAGGTCATTCATGACCGCGTGGAGCTGGTCCTGCCCCTGATCGAACGGCGCAAGTCGAAAGGAACCCGCAAATGAACGCACAATCTCCCAACGTCGCCTTACGGGCGGCCCTCTACCTGCGCGTCTCGACCGCCCGGCAGGCCGAGCATGACGTGTCGATCCCCGACCAGCGCAAGCAGGGCGAGGCTTATTGCGCCGCGCGAGGCTATCAGCTTGTCGAAATCTTCGTGGAACCGGGTAACACGGCCACCAACGACCGCCGCCCGGAATTCCAGCGGATGATCGAGGCGGGCACGTCGAAACCTGCGCCCTTCGACGTGGTGCTGGTTCACAGCTTCTCGCGCTTCTTCCGCGACGCTTTCGACATGGAATATTACTATCGCAAGCTCGCCAAGAACGACGTGCGCCTGATTTCCATCACGCAAGAGTTGGGGGACGACCCGATCCACGACATGATGCGTCGGATCATGTCCCTGTTCGACGAATACCAGTCGAAGGAAAACGGCAAGCACGTCACGCGCGCCCTGAAGGAGAATGCCCGGCAAGGCTTCTGGAACGGAGCGTTGCCGCCGATCGGCTACCGGATCGCCGCCGCCGAACAACGTGGTGCCAAGACCAAGAAAAAGTTGGAAATCGACCCGCTGCACGCCGACACGATCCGCCTGATCTATCGGCTCGCGTTGGAAGGGCAAGGCGACAGCGGCCAGATGGGCGTCAAGGCGATCGTCAAGCATCTGAACGCCAAGGGCATCTTCACCCGCGACGGCGGTCGCTGGGGCATCGGCCAAGTCCATCGTGTCCTGACCCGCCGCACCTATATCGGCGAACATGAATGGGGAAAGCGCAGCAAGCACAACGACCCACGCGCTCCAGGCGAGATCGTCATCGTCCCGGTGCCCGCCATCATCGAGCGGGAGACTTTCGACGCCGTTCAGTCGCTTCTGCAGGCTCGCAACCCCAAGACCGAACTGCCCGCCCGTGTGGTGATCGGGCCGACCCTACTGACTGGTATCTGCTATTGCGGCGATTGCGGTGGTGCCATGACCATCCGCACCGGCAAGAGCGGCCGCTACCGTTACTATGCCTGCTCGATCAAGGCACGGCAGGGCGAGACCGGCTGCAAGGGCCGAGCGATCCCCATGGACAAGCTCGACGGCATGGTGGTCAGCCATATCGAAGACCGCTTGCTCGATCCCGCCCGTCTGGAGAAGCTACTCGGCAGCATCCTCGGCCGCCGCGAGGATCAGGCCGCGCGCCGCAGGGAGCACATCGCCTCTTTGCAGCGGCAGGCAACCGAATCGGAATCGCGCCTCAAGCGCCTCTATGATGCCATCGAGGTCGGCGTCGCTGATCTGGACGACCCGGCGCTCAAGGAGCGTATCGCCGGTCTCAAGGTCATCCGCGATCAGGCGCGGGCTGACGCCGACCGGGCGCAGGCGCTGCTCGAAAGCCCCGGCCACGGCGCCCTTAGCCCCGAAATGATCGAAGGGTTTGCACGCCGCGCGCGGGAGCGCATTCGCGGCCATGAGGGCGGCTATCGGCGGGATCACCTGCGCGCGCTGGCGCAGCGCGTCGAGGTCGCGGACGACGCAATTCGCATCATGGGATCGAAAACGGAGCTGCTGAAGACGCTTATTGCCGGTCAAGGGCGGCAATCGGCGGCAATTGGCGTGCCCAAAGGCGGTCTGAAATGGCGGACGGTGAGGGATTCGAACCCTCGAGACGGTTCCCCGCCTACACACTTTCCAGGCGTGCGCCTTCGACCACTCGGCCAACCGTCCGTGGCGGTTCCTCTAGCGCGACGGACCGCGGGGCGCAAGACGCAGTTCTCTCAAAGCTTCGAAATCCGCTTCTGCAACTCGGCAAGCTGGCGGCGGATCTCGGCCATGTCCTCGGGTGCGGAGCCCTTCTGGCCGCCACGGCGGGTCTCGTCCGTCTCGGTCTCCTCCATCTCGGGGCCGCTGCTGCCGGCGCCCCAGCCCGCCGCCATCGCCTTCAAAAACAGCTGCTGCTGGCGCTGGAGCGCCTCGAAACCCGGCATCGAGGACATCGGGTTGGGAAAGGTCGACAGATTCTCCATCATCTTCGACTGACCCTCGCGCAGCATCTCGAAGCTGGCGGCCAGGAATTGCGGTACCACCGATTGCGCCTGGGTCGTGTAACTGCGCACCAGGTCGATCAGAACCTCGATGGGTAGCACGTTCTCGCCCCGGCCCTCATGCTCGGCGATGATCTGCAACAGATATTGCCGGGTCAGGTCGTCGCCGGTCTTGAGATCGACGATGCGGACCTGCCGCCCGGCACGGATGAAGCCCGCGATATCCTCAAGCGTCACGTAATCGCTGGTCTCGGTATTGTAGAGGCGGCGGCTCGCATAGTGCTTGATCAGAAGCGGGGTCGTGTTCTCGGGCTCAGCCATGGCTCCTCCGGCAGTGCATTTGCAGCATGATGGGAAATGACCCGGAAAAATGCAAAGAAAATCGCCATCCTGCGCCGGAAGCAGGGGCGAGGCATAAGAAAAGGGGGCAGCGAACTGCCCCCTGTCCCGAAACCGTCAAGGACCGCAATCAGGCCTTGGTCACGGTGCTGGCCGAAGTCGCGGCGGCAGCGGCTTTCTTGACCGCGGCCTGGGTGTCGCGGCTGGCCTTTTCGGCGGCCTTCTGCGCGTCGGCAGCCAGATCCTTGCCGGCGGTCAGCATCAGGTCGACGGTGTCCATCTGGACCTTCTTCGCCACTTCGGCAAAGGCGGCCATGTGCTCGGCAGCCATTTCGGCGGCGGCGGTGGCGAAATCGCTCAGCGCCTTGGCGTATTCGGCCGGCTCTTCCTTGGACGAGGTCAGCTCGCCCATGCGCGCGATGGTGTCCTTGGCCCATTGGGCCGAGATCTCGGTCGAACGCTCGGCAGCGGCCAGCGCGACGCGGGCCATCTTTTCGCCCAGCGCGGTCTGCGACTTGAAGGCGTCCTGGAACGACGAGGTGTCGACCGGGAATTTCGCCATAACTTCTTGCATGGTCTTGGTAAAGTCAGGGGTCTTGGCCATTTGCTCTCTCCTAGGTCGGCGCGAAGCTTCGGCACCGGTTGAACTGTTCTGTCCAACATATACTTTCTGCACCGCAGCATTGCAAGGTTTTCTTGCTGCGGTGCAGAAAAATTTTACGCCCGCTCGTGGACGTAAAGGCCCGGCGCAGGGCCGAAGCCCTCGCCCGGGTCGCGGGCATCGACCATGCCCCCCGCCCGCCGGGCCAGCCATTCGCCCCAGCGGCCCCACCAGCTGCCCTCGTGATGGCTGGCCTTGTCCAGCCAGTGCTGCTCGCCCTGACCGAAACCGGCGTCCGAGGTATAATGGCCGTATTTCTTCTTGCTGGGCGGGTTGACGATGCCGGCGATATGGCCCGATTCGGACAGGATGAAGGTCTTGTCCCTGGAGCCCATCTGCGCGATGCCGCGCCAGCTGTCCTTCCAGGGCGCGATATGGTCGGTCTCGCAGGCGATGGCGCAAAGCGGCACGGTCACGTCGCCGACATGCAGGCGGTGGCCCATCAGATCGAACCCCTCCTTGACGAAGCGGTTCTGCTGGCACAGGCCGCGCAGGTATTCCACGGCCATGCGCCCGGGCAGGTTGGTGCCGTCGCCGTTCCAGAACAGCAGGTCGAAGGCCGGCGGCGTCTCGCCCAGCATGTAGCTGCGGATCGCCGGCCCCCAGACCAGGTCGTTGGCGCGCAGGAAGCTGAAGGTGCGCGTCATCAGCTGCGCGCCCAGGATGCCGGTCCGCGCCGCCTCCTCCTCGATGCCTGAGACGAAATCCTCCTGCAGATAGGCAGTGAACTCGCCCTGGTCGGCGAAATCGGTCAGCGCGGTGAAGAAGGTGGCCGCGTTCACCCGGTCGTCGCCGCGCTGCTTCAGCAGCGACAGGGTCAGCGCCAGGGTGGTGCCGGCGATGCAATAGCCCACCGCATTCAGCTTTTTCTGGTCGGTCAGATCCAGAACCCGGTCCATCACCTCCAGATAGGCGCTGACGTAATCGTCCATGCCGGTGTCGCCATAGCTGGGGTCGGGGTTCTTCCAGGCCACCACGAACAGCGTATGGCCCTGGTCCACGATCCATTTGATCAGGCTGTTCTGCGGCTTGAGGTCGAGGATGTAGAATTTGTTGATCCAGGGCGGAAAGATCACCAGCGGGATCTCATGCACCTGCGCGGTGGTGGGCTTGTACTGGATCAGCTCGTAAAGCTTGGTGCGCGCGACCACCGTGCCCTCGGTGGTGCCGATGTTCTCGCCCACGCGGAAGGCATCGCGGTCGGCCAGCGACACGATCAGCTCGCCGCTGTTCTGCTCGACGTCGCGCACCAGGTTCTCAAGGCCCCTGACCAGGCTTTCGCCCTCGGTCTCCAGCGCCTTTTCCAGCGCGTCGGGATTGGTGGCCAGGAAATTCGTCGGCGCCATCATGTCGATCATCTGGCGGGTGAACCATTCGATCCGGCGCCGGTCGGTCATCTCGGGCAGGTCCAGCGCGCTGGCCGCCTCCTGCAGGGCCTGGGCGTTGATCTGGTATTGCCGCTTGATGAAGTTGAAGAAGGGATGCGCCTCCCACAGCGGGTTGGCAAAGCGCCGGTCCCGCGGCCCTTCGCTGGGCGGCGGCGTCAGCGTGCCGCGGGCAAAGGCGGCCTGGGCCTCGGCGAAATGGCGCAAGGTTTCGCCCCAATAGCTGACCTGCTGGCCGATCACCCGCTCGGGCTGCTCGGCCAGAAGCTTGATCCAGGCCGAGGTCGCGGTGGCGAAAAGGTCGGGGCCCGGCATCTCGACGCCGGGATTCGAGGGACGGCGCTGCGCCAGCGCGCTGATCAGGCGCTGGGTCAGCGATTCGATGCGCTCGATGTTCTGGGCCAGCTGCTCGGGCAGGCGGCTGCCGGGACCGAAGGCCGCCTCGACGAAGGCGGCGGTGGTCGGGCTCGGATGCGGCTCGGCAGCGAGTCCGGCAGACTGGCCGGTCCCCGCCGGGGCGGCAGCCTGGGCGCGGGGCGCGGCCATGGGCGGCACGCCGCCGCCCGGTCCGACGGCGCCCAGCGGACGCAGCGCCTCGTCGGCCATACTGAGCGAGGCGGTCTCGGCCTGCGCCTTCGCGGCGGCCTTGCCCGAGGGCTTGCGGCGCGGACCGGGGCGCGGATCGCTGCGACCGGCCCCCCGCCCGCGCAACGCGGGCTTGCGTGTGCCGGCCTTGGCGGCAGGCTTGGCGGGATCGGAGGCCGCGGCCGCCTTGGACCTGGCAGGCGCCGCGGGCTCCGGCACGGGCTCGGGCGGGGTCTTTGCCGCGGCCTTTTCGCGCCGCGGTCGCGCCGGCTTTTCCGAATCGGCAGGCTTCGGCTCCTGTTTCGCGGCCCCGGCGCGGCCCTTGGCCCCTGCCCCGCGGCCCCTGCGTGGTTTGCCCCCGGCTTCGGCCGCGCCCGCAGCTTCCGGTTTTTCGTCCTTGCCCGCCATAATTGACAATCCTCCCTGAACCGTAAAATCATTATGCCCAGCACAATACGCAGGTAAAGCCGTGTCCTTCCCCGGCAAGGCCGAATCCGGCGGGTTCATGGGAGAAGGTTGCAATGACGACGTACAAGGGTTTGAGAGGGATCATCTCCTATGATGCGATGGAGACGATCCGCAACACCAATGAATGGATGGGCGCCAGCGCGCGGGCCCTGGCCTCCTACCCGGCCTTCGCGCTGCTGCCCAATCCGCTGTTCAAGCTGATGTCGGCCTGGGGCCGGGTGACCGAGCGCAGCTTCGCGCGCATGGTCATCAAGCCGGACTGGGAAATCCCGCCCGTCGTCTCCGAGGACGGCCAGGACCATGTCGTCTATGTCGAGCCGGTGATTGAGCGCCCCTTCGGCGACCTGGTGCATTTCCGCGTCGCCCGCCGCGCGCCGCTGGCGCGCAAGGTTCTGCTGGTGGCGCCCATGTCGGGCCATTACGCCACGCTCCTGCGCACCACGGTCACGTCCCTGCTGCCCGATTGCGAAGTCTATGTGACGGATTGGCACAATGCCCGCGACATCCCGGTCAGCTGCGGCAAGTTCGACATCGACGATTACACGCAATACCTGGTCGATTTCATCCGCCATCTCGGCCCCGACACCAATGTCATCGCCGTCTGCCAGCCCGCGCCGCTGGCGCTTGCCGCAACCGCGCTCCTGGCCGAGGAAGACCCCAAGGCCCAGCCGCGCTCGCTGATCCTGATCGGCGGCCCGATCGACCCCGACGCGGCGGCGACCGAGGTGACCGATTTCGGCAACCGCATCACCATGGGCGAGCTCGACTACCTGATGATCCAGCAGGTCGGCTTCAAGTATCGCGGCGCCGGGCGCATGGTCTATCCGGGCCTCGCGCAGCTTTCCTCCTTCATCGCCATGAATGCCGAAACCCATGCCAAGGCCTTCCTCGACAAGATCTTCGCCGAGGCGCGCGGCCAGGGTTCCGAAGGCGACAAGCACAACACCTTCTACGACGAATATCTCGCCGTCATGGACATGACAGCCGAATTCTACCTCTCCACGGTCGAGCGCATCTTCAAGGAACGCGAGATCGCGCAGAACCGCTTCACCGTGAACGGCAGGCCGGTCGATCTGGGCAAGATCACCGATGTCGCGGTGATGACGGTCGAGGGCGCCAATGACGACATCTCGGCGCCGGGCCAATGCGTGGCGGCGCTGGCGCTTTGCACCGGCGTGCCCGCGAACCGCAAGACCCAGCACCTGGAACCCGGTGCCGGCCATTACGGCATCTTCGCCGGGAAAAGCTGGCGGTTGAACATCCGTCCGCTGGTGCTGGATTTCATCGACGAGCAGGTGCAGCCCGCCGGCCAGCGCAAGCGCCGCCGCGGCGGCCCGGTCCCGGTCGATTGCGGCCTCGCCAACCTGTCCGAACACGACTCCAAGATCGCGGTCTAGGAAACCCGGCGCGGCCAACCGGCCGCGCCCCTCTCACCCCCGCGCCAGCACCTCCTCGACTGCCGCGCCGATCAGCGCCAGGCAATCGGGCGTCGAAAAGCGGTGATCCGCCCCCTTCACCAGCGTCAGCCGCATGTCCTCGCCGCGGGCATGGTCCAGCAGGTCCAGCGCCCAGGCCATCGGCACATCGGCATCCGCGGTGCCCTGCAGGAAGCGCGCCGGAAAGGGCAGCGGCAGGGGCTGGTCCAGCACCAGATGGTCGCGCCCGTCCTCGATCAGCCGGCGGGTGATGACATAGGGCTCGCCATAGTCGCTGGGCTGCTCGACCCGGCCCCGCTCCTGCAGCGCCGCGCGCTCGGCCGGTGAAAACCCGGCCCAATAGCCGCGCTCGGTGAAATCCGGCGCCGCCGCCACCGTGACCAGCCCGGCCAGCCGCTCGGGCATGGTGCGTGCCAGCAAGAGGCTGATCCAGCCGCCCATGGACGAGCCGACCAGCACCTGCCGCCCCTCGGTCAGCCCGCGGATCGCTGCCATGGCATCGGAAAACCAGTCGCCGATGCAGCCCTCCTCGAAAGCGCCCGAGGATTCGCCATGGCCCGAATAGTCGAAGCGCAGGAAGGCCCGCCCCTGCGCGCGCGCCCAATCCTCCAGCCACAGCGCCTTGGTGCCCTGCATGTCCGAGCGGAACCCGCCCAGGAACACCATGCCGGGCCCCTGCCCCTCGATCCGCTCATAGGCGATGCGTCGCCCCTGCGGCCCTTCCATGAATTGCGTCATTTCTCCGTTTCCCAAATACCCTGCGGGGGAGTCGCGGAACGCGACGGGGGCGCAAAGCCCCCTTGCACACCTAGCCGCATTGACAACGCCCGGCAATCGCGCCACACCCGCGCCACATACCCGCAGCCGGGCGTTCCGTGGGCGCCAAACCGACGAGGAGGACTCCATGTCCCAGATCTCCCTGACCTTTCCCGATGGCAATGCGCGCGACTATCCCGCCGGCATCACTGCGGCCGAGGTCGCGGCCTCCATCGCCCCCAGCCTGGCCAAGAACGCCATCTCGGCCAGTCTCGACGGCCGCCATATCGACCTGCAATGGCCGATCACGGCCAGCGGCAAGATCGCCATCAACACCATGAAGGACAGCGAGCCGGCGCTGGAGCTGATCCGCCACGACCTCGCCCATATCATGGCCCGCGCCGTGCAGGAGCTGTGGCCGGACGTGAAGGTCACCATCGGCCCGGTGCGCGACCAAGGCTGGTTTTACGATTTCGACCGCGCCGAGCCCTTCACCCCCGAAGACCTGGGCGCCATCGAGGCGCGCATGAAGCAGATCATCGCCGCCCGCGATCCGGTGCGCACCGAGGTCTGGGACCGCGCCCGGGCGCGCGCCCACTCCGAGGCGCAGGGCGAGCCC
>NZ_JBGOSN010000019.1:76495-91240 GCF_046335115.1 Paracoccus sp. P2
CCCTTCAAGATCGAACTCCTCGACCGCATCCCCGAGGGCGAGCCGATCCGCATGTACTGGCACGGCGACTGGCAGGATCTGTGCCGCGGCCCGCATCTGCAGCATACCGGCCAGGTGCCGGCCGACGCCTTCAAGCTGACGCATGTCGCCGGCGCCTATTGGCTGGGCGACGCCTCGCGGCCGATGCTGCAGCGCATCTACGGCGTGGCCTTCAAGAACCGCGACGACCTCAAGGCGCATCTGACCATGCTGGAGGAGGCCGCCAAGCGCGACCACCGCAAGCTGGGCAAGGAAATGGAACTCTTCCATTTCCAGGAGGAAGCGCCGGGCATGGTGTTCTGGCACCCGAACGGCTGGTCGATCTATCGCGAGCTGGAGGCCTATATGCGCCGCCGGCTGATCCGCGCCGATTACAAGGAAATCAAGACGCCCCAGGTCGTGGACCGCATCCTGTGGGAGAAATCCGGCCATTGGGAAGCCTATCGCGAGAACATGTTCATCGTCGAGGTGGACGAGGAGGGGGCTCGCGAAAAGCGCATCAACGCGCTCAAGCCGATGAACTGCCCCTGCCATGTCCAGGTCTACAACCAGGGCCTGAAGAGCTATCGCGACCTGCCGCTGCGGCTGGCCGAATTCGGCTCCTGCCACCGCTACGAGCCCTCGGGCGCGATGCACGGGCTGATGCGGGTGCGCGGCTTCGTCCAGGACGATGCGCATATCTTCTGCACCGAGGACCAGATCGAGGCGGAATGCGCCGGCTTCATCGAACTGCTGTCCTCGGTCTACCAGGATCTCGGCTTCGGGAAATTCGACATCAAGCTCTCGACCCGCCCCGAGGTCCGCGTCGGTTCCGACGAGATCTGGGACAAGGCCGAGGCGGCGCTGAAAGGCGCCATCGAGCATCTCGGCCTGCCCTATGAGGTCAATCCCGGCGACGGCGCCTTCTACGGGCCGAAGCTCGACTTCAAGCTGACCGACGCCATCGGCCGCGAATGGCAATGCGGCACCTTCCAATGCGACTTCAACCTGCCGCAGCGGCTCGAGGCGGAATATGTCGGCGAGGACGGCATGAAGCACATGCCGGTCATGCTGCACCGCGCCGTGCTGGGCAGCTTCGAACGCTTCATCGGCATCCTGATCGAGAACTATTCGGGCAAGCTGCCGCTCTGGCTCGCGCCGCGCCAGGTGGTGGTCGCCTCGATCGTCTCGGGCGCCGACGATTACGTGCATCAGGTGGTGGCCGCGCTACGCGATGCCGGGCTGCGGGCCGAGGCCGACACCCGCAACGAAAAGATCAACTACAAGGTGCGCGAGCATTCAGTCGGCAAGGTGCCGGTCATCATGGCCGTGGGCCTGAAGGAGGTCGAGGAGCGCAGCGTCTCGATCCGCCGCCTCGACCGCCAGGGCAGCGAAAGCCAGGGGCTCGAAGCGGCCATCGCCGCGCTGCGGGCCGAGGCCACCCCGCCGGATCTGCGCTGAACACCCGGCTTGGCGACAATTTGCCGATGCGAACGCGCAAGATGACCCTACGTCACCTTGCGCGGCGCATTCGTGCTTGCGTTTTTTGGCGAATCGTTCATCCTCTCGTCCGCGTGAGCACGACTTTCTACCGCCTCCCTTCACGGGGCAGCCGGACTTGACGGGAAAGGGCTGCACGGCCTGGGCGCAATCTCGCCCCAGGATGACTTGAAGGAGAGACGGTATAATGGCTACCGGCACCGTAAAATGGTTCAACGCCACCAAAGGCTATGGCTTCATCGCGCCCGATGACGGCGGCAAGGACGTGTTCGTCCATATCTCGGCGGTCGAACGCGCCGGCCTGACCGGCCTGAACGACAACCAGAAGATCGCCTACGAACTGCAATCGGGCCGCGACGGCCGCAGCTCGGCCTCGGATCTGAAGCTGCTCTGATTCGGCGACACCCGGAATTTCGGAAACGGCCGGCCCGCATGGCGCCGGCCGTTTTCATTTGCCTCTCCCGGCTTCTTTCTTGTCCAAATATCCTGGGGGAGCGCCTTGCCTGGCCCAGCGGGGGCAGGCGAGGCGCGGGGGCAAAGCCCCCTTCCCATGCGCGCCGCCAGCCTCTATCCCCAGGCCCGGGACGGAAAGAAGGGGCGACGGGATGAACCTGGCCGAACATGTGCTCAGCGCGGGGCTGGCTACGCCGGACAGGCTGGCCATGTCGGTGCTGGGCCTCAGCCGCGCCGACCGCTGGTCGCATGCCCGGCTGCGCCAGGCGGTGCTGGGCACCGCCACCGGCCTGCTGCAATCCGGCCTCGTCCCCGGCGACCGGCTGCTGATGCGGCTGGGCAACGATCCTGGCTTTCCCGTGACCTATCTCGGCGCCATCGCCGCCGGCATCGTCCCGGTCCCGACCTCGCCCATGCTGACCGCGCCCGAGATCACCCGCATCGCCGCCGCGATCCGGCCGGCCATGGTGATCGCCGCCCCGGACCTCACCCTGCCCGACCACCCGGCGCCGGTGCTGCCCGCGGCGAGGCTTGCCGATTTCGCCGCCCTGCCGCCGGCCGGCTTCGCGCAACGCGATCCCGGCGACCTGGCCTATATCGTCTTCACCTCGGGCACCTCCGGCCAGCCGCGCGCCGTCTGCCACGCGCATCGCGCCATCCTCGCCCGCCGGATGATGTTCCAGGGCTGGTACGGGCTGACCGCGCAGGACCGGCTGCTGCATGCCGGCGCCTTCAACTGGACCTTCACCCTCGGCACCGGGCTCATGGATCCCTGGACCCTCGGCGCCACGGCGCTGATCCCGGCCCAGGGCGTCGCACCCGAACAGATCCCGCTGATCGCCAGCCGCCACGGCGCCACCATCCTTGCCGCGGCGCCCGGCGTCTTTCGCCGCATGCTGCGCGCCGACTGGAAGCCCTGGGCCGGGCTGCGCCACGGGCTGACCGCCGGCGAAAGGCTCGATCCCGGCCTGCGCCGCGCCTGGCAGGCGCGCACCGGCACCGACCTGCACGAGGCCATGGGCATGTCGGAATGCTCGACCTTCCTGTCCGGCAGCCCCACGCGCCCCGCGCCAGAGGGCACGGCCGGTTTTCCCCAGCCCGGCCGCCGCATCGCCATCCTGGACGACAGCGGCGCCGAAGCCCCGCCCGGCGCCACCGGCATCCTGGCCGTCCACCGCTCGGATCCCGGCCTGTTTCTGGGCTATCTCGACCAGCCCGAGGAGACCGCCGTCCGTTTCCGCGGCGACTGGTTCCTGACCGGCGACCTGGCCGAAGTCGCGCCCGATGGCGCGATCCGCATCCTGGGCCGGGACGACGACATGATGAATGCCGGCGGCTTTCGCGTCGCGCCGGGCGAGGTCGAGGACGCGCTGGCCCAGGTCTCCGGCATCGGCGAGGTTGCCGCGGCGGAATTGCCGGTCGGCCCCGGCTCCAGCATCATCGCCGCCTTCTGGACCGGTCCCGCCGACGAGGCGCGTCTGCGCGAAGCCGCCAGCAGCGGCCTTGCGCGCTACAAGCAGCCGCGCGAATACATCCACCTGCCCGCCCTGCCCCGCACGCCGACGGACAAGATCAACCGCCGCGCCCTGCGCGACCTCCATTCGCGCACACGGCACGACACCCATAGCAAGGACCAGCCATGACCGAACCCCTTCCCGGCCAAGTCCGCCTCGACATCTTCGCCGACCCCGTCTGCCCCTGGTGCCTGATCGGCAAGGCCGAACTGGACCGGGCGCTGGAAAGCCGCCCCGACCATCCCTTTGCGATCACCTGGCAGCCCTTTCGCCTCGACCCGCAGATGCCGCGGGCGGGAATGGATTACGTCGCCTACATGAAGATGAAATTTACCGACGAGAAGGGCATCATCGCCGCCATGAAGCCGGTGATGGAGGCCAGCGAGCGGCTGGGCCTGTGGATCAATCCCTCGCTGATCGAGCGGGTGCCGAACACGCTCGACGCCCACCGCCTGCTGCATTGGGCCGCGCTGGAAGGGGTGCAGACCCCGGTCATGGCGGCACTGATGCGGGCGCATTGGCGCGAGGGCAGGAACATCTCGAACCCGGACGTGCTGGCGGCGATCGGCGAAGGCGCGGGGATGGAGGGGGCGATGATCCACCGGCTGCTCGCGTCGGATGCCGATGCCGATACGGTGCAGACGCGCGAGTTCCATGCAAGGCAGCGCGGCGTGAACTCGGTCCCGACCTTCATCGTCGCCGATGCCCATGTGGTGACAGGCGCCCAGCCCGCCGATCTGTGGCTGCGGGTGATCGACGAGTTGGCGGGCACGCAGCACCAATAGGTTGCGCAGATACGCACAGCCGCCGCAATATCTGGAAATCGGCGCCGGTTTCGTCTATATTTCATTCTCTCACCCTTTCCGACTGGAACCGGGCGCGCGCGGCTGTATAAGACCCGCTCGCCAATTTCCGACCACGAACCAAGGACACCCGCCATGAGCCGATTCTCTGCCCCTATCGCCGAACAGATCTGGGACATGAAATATCGGCTCAAGGATGGCGCCGGCCAGCCGATCGACCTGTCGGTCGAGGATAGCTGGCGCCGCGTCGCCCGCGACCTTGCCCGCGTCGAGAAGGAGCCGGCGCTGTGGGAGGACCGCTTCTATGCCGCGCTCGAGGATTTCAAATTCCTGCCCGCCGGCCGCATCCTGGCCGGCGCCGGCACCGGGCGCGAGGTGACGCTGTTCAACTGCTTCGTCATGGGCACCATTCCCGACAGCATGGGCGGCATCTTCGACATGCTCAAGGAAGCCGCGCTGACCATGCAGCAGGGCGGCGGCATCGGCTATGACTTCAGCACCATCCGCCCGCGCGGCGCCGAGGTGAAGGGCGTGGCCGCCGATGCCTCGGGGCCGCTCAGCTTCATGGATGTCTGGGACGCCATGTGCCGCACCATCATGTCGGCGGGCAGTCGCCGCGGCGCGATGATGGCGACGATGCGCTGCGACCATCCCGACATCGAGGCCTTCATCGAGGCCAAGCAGGACAGCGCCCGGCTGCGCATGTTTAACCTGTCGGTGCTGGTCACCGATGCCTTCATGCAGGCGGTCAAGGCGGATGCCTCCTGGGACCTGCAGTTCGACGGCAAGATCTATCACACCGTGCGGGCGCGCGACCTGTGGAACCGCATCATGCGCGCGACCTATGACTATGCCGAGCCGGGCGTGATCTTCATCGACCGCATCAACCAGCAGAACAATCTGAACTATGCCGAGACCATCGCGGCGACGAACCCCTGCGGCGAACAGCCCCTGCCGCCCTATGGCGCCTGCCTCCTGGGCTCGGTCAACCTGGCCCGGCTGGTCGAGGCGCCCTTTACCGCCGATGCGCGCCTGAACCCCGAGGCGCTGGACGAGCTGGTCCGCACCGCGGTGCGGATGATGGACAACGTGGTCGATGCCTCGAAATTCCCGCTGCCGCAGCAGGCGGCCGAGGCGCAGGCCAAGCGCCGCATCGGGCTGGGCGTCACCGGGCTTGCCGATGCGCTGCTGATGCTGGGCCTGCGCTATGGCGCGGCGGATGCGGTCGAGCAGACGCGGGCTTGGATGAAGGCCATCGCGCGCTCGGCCTATCTGGCCTCGGTGGATCTGGCCCGCGAAAAGGGCGCCTTCCCGCTGTTCGACGCCAAGAAATACCTGGCCTCGGGCTTCATGCGCCGGATGGATGCGGATCTGCGCGAGGCGGTCAAGCAGCACGGCATCCGCAACGCGCTGCTGACCTCCATCGCGCCGACCGGGACGATCAGCCTTTACGCCGGCAATGTCAGCTCGGGGATCGAGCCGGTCTTCGCCTATGCCTATAGCCGCAAGGTGCTGCAAAAGGACGGCTCGCGCACCGAGGAAGAGGTCGTGGACTATGCCGTGCAGATGTGGCGCGACCTTCATGGCGACGCGCCCCTGCCCGACTATTTCGTCAATGCCCAGACCCTGGCGCCGCTGGACCATGTCGCCATGCAGGCGGCGGCGCAGGAATGGGTGGACAGTTCGATTTCCAAGACCATCAACTGCCCCGAGGACATTTCCTTCGAGGATTTCAAGGACGTCTACCTGGCCGCCTGGGACAAGGGTTGCAAGGGCTGCACCACCTATCGCCCGAACGACGTCACCGGCTCGGTCCTGTCGGTCAGCGAAAAGGCCGAGGAGGCGCCGCAGGCCGACAAGGGCGCCGACGTGGTCTATCTGACCGAGCCCTTGGACCGGCCGGCGGCGCTGGAGGGCGCGACCTACAAGCTGAAGTTCCCCGGCAGCGAGCACGCAATCTACATCACCATCAACGACATCGTGCAGGGCGGGCATCGCCGGCCGTTCGAGGTGTTCATCAACTCGAAGAACATGGAGCATTTCGCCTGGACGGTGGCGCTGACGCGGATGATCTCGGCCGTGTTCCGGCGCGGCGGCGACGTGAGTTTCGTGGTCGAGGAGTTGAAGGCGGTCTTCGACCCGCGCGGCGGCGCCTGGATCGAGGGGCGCTACGTGCCCTCGATCCTCGCGGCCATCGGCGGGGTGATCGAGCGGCACATGATCGCCACCGGCTTCCTGGCCGGTGAGGGCATGGCGCTGAAATCCGATCCCAAGGCCGAGGTCATGGCGGTGGGAGAGCGCCCGCGCGGCCCGGCCTGCCCGGCTTGCGGCCAATACGGCATGCGCATGATCGAGGGCTGCATGACCTGCCCCTCCTGCGGCCATTCGAAATGCGGCTGACCGGTGCGGCACACTTGTGCGGCCATGCATAAAATAACCCTTGCCAGGTATTCTTGACCCTTCCTGCAAGCACAAAATGACTCCCGGGAAATCCAAGTTTGGATTTCCCATTTAAAATCAAATCAATACTGAATAACCTGCCTACGGCTCCTGCCGCCGTTTCAGGCATCGCTGATACGGCCCAGCCCCCGTTGACGAAGCAGCCATCGCCGAAGATGGTCGCAACATGTCCTCTGGGGCTGGCGGTTAGGCAACGCCCCCGTCCGCCCGGCTCTCAGTCGTTTCCACTCTCTCCGGGACAGCGCCACCGTTTCCGACGCCTCGCATCCGACAGGGCGGGCGCGACCGCTCAGCGTCTATCGGTTCTGGCGCGACCTCGGCCATGCCATCGGCGCCTTGTTCGCCGGGCGGATCGCCGACCGGTTCGGCTTCGCCGCCGCCATCCTCGCCGTTGCCACGGTCGGCTTCCTGTCGGAAACCCTTGTCGCCCTCCTCATGCGCAAGAACCGCGACCGGCTTTCGCGCATCAGCCGGGACACGGGGCAAGCCGGCGGGGCTGGCCTGGCGCGGCAGGCCGGCCGGCATCGCGCTATTTCACGCCGCGCACCACCGCCTGCACGGCAAAGACCGCAGCGCGGGTCCAGCCCGATCACCGCGTCGAGATCCTCGGCCGAGCGGGCGCAAAGCGTCACCGCCGCCCCGGCCGAGGCCAGCGCTTGCCGGCCGGCTCGAAGCTTGCCGCGATCATTCCACCGCCGTCCCATAGGCGACATCCGTGCCGCCATAGCGCCGGACGCGGATATTGGCCTGCTCGGCATGGCCGACAAAGCCCTCGAGCATGCATAGCCGCGAGCAATAGGCGCCGATCCCGGCCGCCGCCGCATCGGTGGTGATGCGCTGGTAGCTATGGGTCTTGAGGAACTTGCCGACCCACAACCCGCCGGTATAGCGTCCCGCCTTCCTGGTCGGCAGGGTGTGGTTGGTGCCGATGACCTTGTCGCCATTGGCGACATTGGTGCGCGGCCCCAGGAACAGCGCGCCATAGCAGGTCATCTTCTCAAGATACCAGTCGTCGCGATCCGTCATCACCTGCACATGCTCCGAGGCGATATCATTCGCCACCGCCAGCATCTCGTCATGGCTGTCGCACAGGATCACCTCGCCATAGTCGCGCCAGCTGGCGGCGGCGGTCTCGGCGGTGGGCAGGATCTTCAGCAGGCGCTCGATCTCGGCCAGCGTGTCCTCGGCCAGGCGGCGCGAATTCGTCACCAGCACCGCCGGGCTGTTATAGCCATGCTCGGCCTGGCCCAAGAGATCGGTGGCGCAAAGCTCGGCATCGACGGTCTCGTCGGCGATCACCATGGTCTCGGTCGGCCCGGCGAACAGATCGATGCCGACCCGGCCGTAAAGCTGCCGCTTGGCCTCGGCCACGAAGGCATTGCCGGGCCCGACCAGCATATGCACCGGCGCCATGCTCTCGGTCCCCAGCGCCATGGCGCCGATGGCCTGGATGCCGCCCAGCACATGGATTTCATGCGCGCCGCCCAGATGCATGGCCGCGATCACCGCCGGGTTCGGCTTGCCCTTGAAGGGCGGCGTGCAGGCGACGATGCGCGGCACCCCGGCGACGCTGGCCGTGGCGACCGACATATGCGCCGAGGCCACCATGGGGAACTTGCCCCCCGGCACATAGCAGCCCACGGATTGCACGGGGATATTCTTGTGGCCCAGGATCACGCCCGGCAGCGTCTCGACCTCGATATCCAGCATCGAGTCGCGCTGCGCCTGGGCGAATTTCCGCACCTGCTCTTGCGCGAAGCGGATATCCTCCAGCTCGCGCGGGCTGAGCTGGGCGATCAGCGCCTCGATCTCGGCCTGCGACAGGCGGAAGCTGGCGGGCGCATAGCCGTCGAATTTCTCGCTCAGCTCGCGGACGGCGGCGTCGCCGCGCGTCTCGATATCCTTCAGCGTGGCCTCGACCACGGCGCGGGTGCGGGCATCGTCCTGGCTTTTCTCGGCCTCGGGCTTGCCGCGCTTGAGATGGGTGATTGCCATCGGGTGATCCTCCAAAATCCTGCGCCGACTGTTCCCGGAAGGCCGGATTCGGAACAAGAAAGACCCGCATGACTGAAAATTTTTCATCCATGACCGCCAAGCATATCGCGGTTTCGGCACGATCGCGCTAGAAATGCCGTGAAATTTTTTGCAAGGCAGGGCCATGCCGAAAGTCACCGCCAAGATGGTCGCCGATGCCGCGGGCGTGTCGCTGGCGGCGGTGTCGCGGGCATTCCGCAGCGACAGCGCGCTGGCCGAGGACAAGCGCGCCCGCATCCTGCGCGTGGCCGGGGAACTGGGCTACCTGACCCCCTCGGGCCGGACGCTCAGCCGCATCGCCACCGGCACGGTCAGCCTGGTGGCGGGCGACCTGACCAATCCCTTCTATCCGGTGGTGCTGGAAGAGCTGTCACGGCGCCTGCACCAGCAGGGCCGCCGGCTGGTCCTGCATGCGGTGCCGCCCGGCGGCTCGGTCGATCTGGTGATGCAGCAGGTGCTGGACTATCGCTCGGACGCGGCCATCGTCACCTCGGCGACCATGCCGTCGCGGCTGGTGCGGGAATGCCGCAAGCAGAACCTGCCGGTGGTGCTGTTCAACCGCGTGCAGCTGGATGCGCGGATGCTGGCGGTGACCTGCGACAATTACGGCGGCGGCCGGATGGCGGCCGAGCGCCTGCTGGCCCGCGGCTGCCGGCGCATCGGCCATGTCACCGGCCTGCGCGAGACCTCGACCCATCTGGAGCGGGCGCGCGGCTTTCTGGACGCGCTCGGCCAGCACGGGCTTGCGCCCGCCTGCTCGGCGCGGGGCGAGTTCTCCTATGACAGCGCCCGGCAGGCGGCGCTGTCGCTGTTGCAGGCACCCGACCGCCCCGAGGCGCTGTTCTGCGAAAACGACATCATGGCGCTGGCGGCCCTGGACGTGGCCCGCTCGCTGGGCTTGCGCATCCCCCAGGATCTGGCGGTGATCGGCTTCGACGACATCCCGCTGGCGGAATGGGGGGCCTACCGGCTGACCACGATCCGCCAGCCGGTGCGGCAGATGGTGGCCGAGGCGCTGGAGCTGATCGCACAGGTCCGCTCGGGCCAGGGCAGCGAGGGCACGATCCGCGTCCTGCCGGTGCGGCTGATCGAACGCGACAGCGCCTGAACCGGACGGAGCCGCGGGGATGGCGCGGCCTTTCCCCGGTCAGGCCCTTTGCAGCCGGTCCAGCCGCGGACCAGCCGGCGCCCGGCCTCGGCGGCGATCATCTTTGCGTCACCGCCGGCATCCGACAGGATGAAGATCTCGGCGGTGGCCGGCAAGCTGGCCGATACCGATGGGGCCGAAGACCTGGCGCCTGGCTTCGTTCACGAAGGCATTGCCGGGGCCGACGATCCCATATCCACGCCGGGCACCGTTTGGGTATCGCAGGCCATGGCCGCGATAGCCTGCGCGCCGCCAACGCGGAAGATGCGGTCGGCGCCCGACAGCCGGCTCCGACCATCATCGCCGGATGCGCGTTCGGCGGGGAACAGGCGATCACCACGCCATCGGCCGCACCACGCAGAAGCCCCTCACCTCAACTGATCGGGCAAGGGAATGAACTCGTCCTGGTCGCCCGGCGGCAGTTGGAAGCGGCCATGTTCCCAGTCGCCCTGCGCCCATGCCTCCTTGGCGGCGTCGATGCGTTCCTGCGACGAGGCGACGAAGTTCCAGGAAATGTAGCGCGGCCCGTTCATGGTCTCGCCGCCCAGCACCATCAGCCGGGCACCGGCCTCGCCGGCCTTCAGGCTGATGCGATCGCCTGGGCGGAACACCATCATCCGGCCGGCCTCGAAGCTTTCGCCGGCGACAAGGATGCTGCCCTCGACCACATAGACGCCGCGGTCCTCGTGATCGTCGGGCAGCGGCAGGCTGGCCCCGGCGGCAAGGACGGCATCGGCATAGAAGGTCTCGGTGAAGGTCTTGACCGGCGCGCGCTCGCCCCAGGCCGAACCCAGGATCAGCCGCACCTGCTTGCCGCCTTCATCGAGGAAGGGCAGCGCCTCCTGGCCGTGGTGCTCGAAGGCCGCGGCGCGATCCTCCTCGGCTTCCGGCAGCGCGACCCAGGTCTGGATGCCGAAGAGCGAGCCGGGCCGCTGGCGCATTTCCTCGCTGGTGCGCTCGGAATGGGTGACGCCGCTACCGGCGATCATCCAGTTGACCTCGCCGGGATAGACCATCTGGTCGGCGCCGGTGCTGTCGCGATGATGGAACGCGCCCTGGTAAAGATAGGTCACGGTGGCCAGCCCGATATGCGGGTGCGGGCGCACGTCGATGCCGCCGCCGGTCAGGAACTCGGCCGGGCCCATCTGGTCGAAGAAGATGAAGGGGCCGACCATTTGCCGGCGCGGCGCGGGAAGCGCGCGGCGCACCTCGAAGCCGCCCAGGTCGCGGGCGCGCGGAATGATCAGCGTCTCGATGGATTCCAGGCCCTCGCGGTCGGGGCAATCCGGGTTCTGCGTGGGGTTCCAGCTCATGTCGGGCTCCTGTCATGGCTCCGGGGATGCAAAGGTTACGGTATCAGGTCTTGCGCCGCGCCGCATCGACACTGATCGGGCCGGCGCCCGCCGCCGCAAGATGAAGAAAGACCAAGCAGAACAGGATCGCGGCAACGCCGCCGTTCTGCGCCGGATAGAATCCCTGCGGCGCATGGACCAGGAAATAGGCAAAGGCCATGACTCCGGACAGGACGAAGGCCGCGATGCGGGTCTGGAAGCCGACAGGGACCAGAAAACCCGCGACCAGCTCGAAAATGCCCGCGATCCAGGACAGCGAGCCCTTCGGCGGCGCGGCCTCGCTGGCCGGAAAGCCCAGGATCTTCTGCGTGCCGTAGCGGAAGATCACCAGCGCAGCCACGATCCTGAGGATGCTGAGCAAAAGCGGTTCATGGGGTTTCAGGGCGTGTTTCATCATGTCTGTCCTTGGCTGGTGTCATGTCTGATCGTCTTGCAGGGCGACCGGACGCGGTCACAGCCGCCGCAGCAGGTGCCGGACCGGCGGCGGTCCTTCGCCGATATGGAAGGCGTTGAGCATCTGCTGGTCCAGCTGGTCGGCATGGGTGACGCGGGCGTGCTGGCGCTGATGCTCGGCCCAGCTTTCCACCACGAAGGCCTCGACCAGCCGCCCCGACTCGGCAACGTCCTCCCACAGGTTCCAGCGGATCGCGCCGTCGCGCTGACGGGTGGCGGTGAACCTGCGCAAGGCGGCGGTGAACGCGGCCAGCCGGGCCGGATCGACGCGATATTCGATCTCGATCAGCACCGGGCCGCGATCAACCCCCGGCGGGACGGCGACGACGGATTCCGCCCAATGGTTCGAGGGGGCAAGGTCGGTCGTCGCATCCTTCGGCAGCCGCCAGATCCGTGCCAAGAGCACCTCGGCGGCCAGCCCCGCGACCACCAGCGCCGCCGGCACGCCGGCGCCCAGGCGATGGTGCCCCAAAACACGCTGCCGCCGGTCACCGCGCCCTGGAAGACCAGCAGATAGACCGCGAGCGCCCGCGCCTTCACCCAGCCCGGAGAGGCCGTCTGCGCCGCCACGTTCAGCGAGGCCAGCATCCCGATCCGGGCCAGTCCCGCCAGGAACATCACCACGCCCCCGATCCAGGCATTGCGCACCAGGCTCAGGGTCAATGTCGCCCGCGCGAATAGCAGCGTCGCCCAGACCGAGATGCGGTTGGCGGGAACCGTCCGGCGCAGCCGCTTCAGCAGCAGCGCGCCCATGCAGCCCGGAAGCGCGCCATAGCCCGCGGCGTCGAGCCCCAGCATCCTGTCGCCGACCAGCGGCAGCATGGCCCAGAGCGCGCTGCCGAACAGAAGGAACCCCGCCGCCCGGATCAGCACCAGCCGCATGGCGGGCGAATGCCGCGCATGGCGGTATCCGGCCATCAGGGCACCGAAGAAATGACCGGGCGGCAGGCTCTGCGCCGTCTCGGCGCATTCCCAAAAGAACAGCACGCCCAGGACGGCGAACACCGAAACCGCATTCAGCGCAAAGACCGCCGGGGTGCCGGCCAGCGCGACAATCACCCCGCCAAGCGCCGCGCCGATGGCGCGCACGATGTTCACGCCCAAGCTGTTCAGCGCCATGGCGTCGGGGAGGGCCTGCTTGTCCACCAGTTCCGGGACGGTGGCCTGGAACACCGGCGCGCTGACCGCCGCCAGCAGAACCCAGGGCCGGTCAGGTCCAGCAGGGTCAGGACCGAAAGCGCAGCCGCGGCGGCAAGGCCAAGCAGCTGCACCGCCAGCAGCAGCCTGCGCCTGCCGACGATATCGGCCATCGCCCCGGCGGGCCGCGCCAGCAGGAACATCGGCAGGGTCGTCGCCGCCTGCACCAGGGCGACCAGAAGCGGGCTGGGCGACAGCGAGGTCATCATCCAGGCGGCGCCGACATCGTGCATCCAGGTGCCGATCTTGGATATGATCGTCGCGATCCACAGCGCCCGAAAGACCGGGAAAGTCAGGAGACCGGATGTCCCGGGGCTCGGTTCGGCCATCTCGACGCCTCTCGAAAGGGAAATGGACACCAGGCACCGGCATCCGTGGCCGGCAGGATCGTGCATCCCGCCGCTGCAATCCCGTCCGGCGCAGACCGCCCAGCAGCAGCAGCAACTGCCGAAGCTGCCCCAGAAGCTCCGGGCGTCCGAGGCCGGCACATCGGCGCCAAGCGCCGCGGCGTGGTCATGGCCACGGGCCGCGCAGCCCGGCCCGCATCCGCAGGCGGCGGCGAAGCGGGTCCGGTCCTGCTGCAATTCCGCCCTGCGATAATAGCCGCCAAACCGCACCACCGGCGACCAGTCGGGCATCGGCGCGGGCAGCGCCGGCGCCAGCGGGCCGAATTCGTCGCCGCCATGCACGACCTTGCCGCCCAGCACGGTCAGGACCGAGCGGAGATGCACAATCCCGCTTTCCGGAACCGCGAAGTAATCCGCCGACAGCAGCGCCAGGTCGGCAAGCTGTCCCGCCTTGATCTGGCCCTTCTTGCCCTGTTCGTTCGAGAACCAGGTGTTCGCCTCGGTCCAGAACCGCAGCGCCGTCTCGCGGTCCAGCCGGTTCTCGGCCGGATAAAGCCGGGCGCCGCCCAGGATCCGCGAGGTCACCCCAGGACAGCGAGACCCAGGGGTTGTCGCTTGCCACCCGCGTCGCATCGGTGCCGGCGCCGACGGGCAGGCCCGCCTCCAGCATCCGCCGGATCAGCGGCGTGGTCTCGGCCGCCTTCCCGCCGTAGCGTTCGGTGAAATATTCGCCCTGATACATCATGCGGTGCTGCACCGCGATGCCGCCCCCCAGCGCCGCGATCCGGTCGGTGCTGCGCTCGCTGATCGTCTCGGCGTGGTCCAGAAACCAGTTGACGCCTTGCAGCGGCACGTCGCGGTTCACCTTCTCGAACACGGCCAGCGCGCGACAGAGGGTCTCGTCATAGGCCGCGTGCAGCCGCCAGGGCCAGCGGTTCTCGGCCAGCAGGCGGATGACGGGTTCAAGGTCGGCCTCCATGTTCGGCGGCCTCTCGGGCCGCTCCACCCGGAAACCCTCGAAATCGGCGGCGGAATAGACCAGCATCTCGCCGGCGCCGTTGTGGCGATAGGTGTCGTCGCCCTGTCCGGGGCCGACCTGCTTTACCCAGCCCGAGAAATCGGCCAGCTCCTCCTTGGGCTTTTGCGTGAACAGGTTGTAGCTGATGCGCACCGTCAGCTGGTCCTCGGCATGCAGCCTTTCGATGATCGCGTCATCGTCGGGATAGTTCTGGAAGCCGCCGCCGGCATCGATGACCGCGGTGACGCCCAGCCCGTTCAACTCGCGCATGAAATGGCGCGAGGAATTGAGCTGGTATTCCGGGTGGCATTGTTGCAGCACACTGACCGTGAAGGATTCACCTCGTGAATCCATGCGGTTAGACGGGCTGCATGAGCAAGCCCGAGCCCGCCCGCTACCGCACAACGAGCTGGCCCGCCTACAATGATGCGCTCAGGCAGCGCGGGTCG
>NZ_JBGOSN010000020.1:0-91134 GCF_046335115.1 Paracoccus sp. P2
GCGCAACAACGCGTGTCCGAAGATCGCTGGACAAAGGTCTCGCCATGCATGCCGGCCTCCTTTCCCAGCAGCCATGTCGAAGCAGACCATCCCCGATCTGGGAGCGCCCGATCCAGCCTGAAACGATCAGGCTTTAGGCTCTCCGCGAGGGATGGCCGCATTCTCGGAAGGACCGGAAGGGCTTGGTGGGGGCTGCTTGACCTTGCCGTATCACGAATGGCGAATTGATCCGGGCGCAGCATGGATATTGCCGCAATCCGGCGGGCGAGCATCCCCCCGGTTTCCCGATGATGCGTGGCAAGCTTGATTGCCCCCAGTGCCCCGCGGCTGCCGGCCGGCCCTATTCCACCGTCACCGATTTCGCCAGGTTGCGCGGCTGGTCCACGTCGGTGCCCTTGGCCACCGCAGTATGATAGGCCAGATATTGCATCGGCACCGCGTAAAGGATGGGCTGGAACAACCCGCCGCCCGCCGGCATCGCGAGCCCCGCCCGCACGCCATGACCGCCGGCCTCCAGCCCCTCGGCATCCGAGATCAGCAGCACCTGGCCGTGGCGCGCCATGACCTCCTGCATGTTCGAGACGGTCTTTTCGAACAGCCCGTCGCGCGGCGCCAGCACCACCACCGGCACGTTCCGGTCGATAAGCGCGATGGGCCCGTGCTTCAGCTCGCCCGAGGCATAGCCCTCGGCATGGATATAGCTGAGCTCCTTGAGCTTCAGCGCCCCCTCCAGCGCCACCGGGTAAAGCGCGCCGCGGCCCAGATACAGCACGTCCTGCGCCTCGGAAAGCCAGCCGGCCAGGCGGCGGCATTCGTCGCTGACCGCAAGCGCCTGGTTCAGCAGCCCCGGCAGCGCGCGCAGGTCGGCCAGGTGCGCAGCCAGTTCGGCATCCGTTAGCCGCCCGCGGTCCCGCGCCGCCTTCAGCGCCAGCACCGCCAGCACCGCAAGCTGGCAGGTGAAGGCCTTGGAGGATGCGACGCCCACCTCGATCCCGGCCAGCGTCGGCAGGGCGATGTCGGCATCGCGCGCGATGGCCGAGGTGCCCACGTTCACCACCCCCACGGTGCGCGCCACCTTGTCGCGGGCGTAATGCAGCGCCGCCAGCGTGTCCGCCGTCTCGCCCGACTGGCTGACGAAGATCGCCCAGCTCTGCGGCGAAAGCGGCGGTTCGCGATAGCGGAACTCGGAGGCTACATCCAGGTCGCAGGGCAGGCCGGCCAGCGCCTCGAACCAGTAGCGCGCGACATGGGCGGCATAGAAGGCGGTGCCGCAGCCGACCAGGGTCAGCCGGTCCACGTCGCGGAAATCCAGCGCCTCGGGCAGCACGATCCGCTCGCCCTTGATGTAATGGTTCAGCGCATCGCCCAGCACCACCGGCTGTTCGGCGATCTCCTTGGCCATGAAATGCCGGTAGCCGGCCTTGTCGATCTGGGTCGCGCCCACGTCGATCTGCTGGATCTCGCGGTTGGCGGGGCGGCCCTCGGCGTCGAAGATCTCGGCGCCCGCGCGGCGGATGATGGCGTGGTCGCCATCTTCCAGATAGGTGATGCGGTCGGTGAAGGGCGCCAGCGCCACCGCGTCCGAGCCCAGGAACATCTCGCCCGTGCCATGGCCCACGGCCAGCGGGCTGCCCTTGCGGGCGGCGATCATCAGGTCGGGCTCGCCCTCGAACAGGAAGGCCAGCGCAAAGGCGCCGTGCAGGCGGGCCAGCGTGGCCCGCGCCGCCGCGACGGGGCCGAGGCCCTGGCCCATGTGCCAGGCGGTCAGCAGCGCCACGGTCTCGGTATCGGTCTGCGATTCCGGCTGCATCCCCAGCCGCGTGACCTCGTCGCGCAATTCGCGGAAATTCTCGATGATGCCGTTATGGACCACCGCCACCGGGCCGCGGCGATGGGGGTGTGCATTGGCCTCGGTCGCGGCGCCATGGGTGGCCCAGCGGGTATGGCCGATGCCGGCATGGCCGGTCAGCGGCTCATGCACCAGCCGGTCCGACAGGTTCACCAGCTTGCCCACGGCGCGGCGGCGGTCCAGCCGGCCGCTGCCGTCCACCGTCGCCACCCCGGCGCTGTCATAGCCGCGGTATTCCAGCCGCTTCAGCGCCTCGACCAGTTGCGGCGAGACCTCGTGATCGCCCAGGATTCCGATGATGCCGCACATGTCAGTTCCCCTTTTTCTGGCGCAAGGCCTGCATCAGCCGCGCGGCAAGGCCCGGCTTGACCACCTGCTTGGCGCGTCCCAGCGCCAGCGCGTCGTCCGGCACGTCCTGGGTGATGACCGAGCCCGAGCCCGTCATCGCCCGCGCCCCCACCCGGACCGGCGCCACCAGCATGGTGTCCGAGCCGATGAAGGCATGGGCGCCGATCTCGGTCCGGTGCTTGCTGACACCGTCGTAATTGCAGGTCACGGTGCCGGCGCCGATATTCGTGGCCTCGCCGATATGGGCGTCGCCCAGATAGGTCAGGTGGCCGACCTTGACGCCCTCGTCCAGCACCGCGTTCTTGATCTCGACGAAATTGCCGACATGCACGTCGCCGCCCAGTTCTGCGCCGGGGCGCAGCCGGGCAAAGGGGCCGACGGTGGCGCCGGCGCTGACATGGCAGCCTTCCAGGTGGCAAAAGGGCAGGATCTCGGCGCCGCTTTCCACGGTCACGCCGGGGCCGAAGACCACGTTCTGCCCGATTACCGCGTCGCGGCCGATGCAGGTGTCGAGCGCGAACCAGACCGTCGCCGGATCGCTCAGCGTCACGCCGTCCTCCAGCGCCTGTGCGCGGGCGCGGGCCTGAAAGGCGGCCTCGGCCGCGGCCAGTTCCGCACGGGTGTTGATGCCCAGCGTCTCGGATTCGTCGCAGGTCACGACCTCGACCCGGCAGCCGGCCTCGCGGGCCAGGGCGGGCAGGTCGGTCAGGTAATATTCCCCCGCCGCGTTGCGATTGCCGATCCGGGGCAGGCATTCGCGCAAAAGCGCCGCATCCGCCGCCAGCACGCCGGAATTGACCAGGCGGATCGCCCGTGTCGCCTCGTCCGCATCCTTGTATTCGACGATCCGCTCCAGCCCCTTGGGTCCGGTGACAAGGCGGCCGTAGCGGCCGGGATCGGCAGCCTCGAAGCCCAGCACCACCACATCGGCGGGGTGGGCGGCAAGGCTTGCCAGCGTTTCCTGCCCGATGAAGGGGGTGTCGCCGTAAAGCACGATCACCCGGCCCTCGAAGCCCTCCAGCAGCGGCAGGGCCTGGCCGACGGCATGGGCGGTGCCAAGCTGTTGGTCCTGCAGGGCGATCTGCGCCTCGGGGTCGAGCTTGGCCACGGCCTTCTTCACCGCCTCGGCGCCATGGCCGGCGACCACCACCACCGCCTCGGGCGCCAGCGTCCGGCCGGCGGCAAGCGCATGGGCGACCAGCGGCATGCCGCCCAGCCGGTGCAGCACCTTGGGCAGGTCCGACTGCATGCGGCTGCCCTGTCCGGCGGCCAGCACGATCAGCGCGACGGGTTTCTCGGTCATCTCTGCCCTCTTGCCTGTTCCTTATCCTTGCCGGGCGTTCTACCTAGAGGGCGACGGTCGGGAAAGGCCCCGGCAGATCAAACATCTTGACGGAAGGTTACAGCATGGCGGGAACGGTGGTCTTCGATCTGGACGGGACGCTGGCCGACACCTCGGGCGATCTGATCGCGGCGGCCAATGCCTGCTTTGCCGCGCGCGGCCTCGGCGCGCTGCTGGACCCGGTCGCGGACGCGCTGATCGCCTTTCACGGCGGCCGGGCCATGCTGCGCGCCGGCTATGGCCGGATGCCCGGCAACCATCTGCTGCCGCCCGGCGCCGAGGACGAGGATTACCCGCGCCTGCTGGACCATTATGGCCAGGCGATCGCCGTCCATACCCGGCTTTACCCCGGCGCCGAGGCGGCGCTGGAACGGCTGGCGGCGGCGGGCCATCGGCTTGCGGTCTGCACCAACAAGCCCTCCGCGCTGGCCGAGACGCTGCTGCGCGAGCTGGGCATCCGTGACCGTTTCGCGGCGATGATCGGCGCCGACACGCTGCCGGTGCGCAAGCCCGATCCGCGTCCTTATGCCGCCGCGGTCGAGGCGGCGGGCGGCACGGTGGCGCGATCTTTCCTGGTCGGCGATACCGAGACCGACCGCAAGACCGCCGCCGCCGCCGGGGTCAGGGTGGCGCTGGTCGGCTTCGGCCCCGAGGGCGAGGCGCTGCGCCGCCTGGCGCCCGAGGCGATGCTGGCGCATTTCGACGACCTGCCGGGGCTGGCCGCCGCCTGGCTGGGCTGACCGGGCAAAGGAAAAGGGGGCCGCGAAGGCCCCCCCCGATGACGCATGTGCCGCAGGCGCTATTCGGCCTCGTCGGCGGATTTGGCGTTGAGCAGGCCATAGTTCTGCGCGCCGATTTCCTCGTAAAGGCCCAGCTGGGTCTCCAGGAAGTCGATATGGCCTTCCTCATCGGCCAGAAGTTCGTCGAACAGGCCCTTGCTGATGTAGTCGCCGACCTTGTCGCAATATTCCCGCGCCTCGATGTAAAGCGTGCGGGCGTCGTATTCGGCCGCCAGGTCGGATTCCAGCGTTTCCTTGAGGTTCTGGCCGATCCGCAACGGATCCAGCTTTTGCAGGTTGGGATGGCCCTCCAGGAAGATGATTCGCTGGATCAGGCGGTCCGCATGATGCATTTCCTCGATGGATTCGCCGCGGGACTTGTCGGCGATCTTGCCGTAACCCCAGTCCTCTTGCAGCCGGTAATGCAACCAGTACTGGCTGACCGCGGTGAGTTCAGACCGTAGCGCTGCGTTGAGATACTCGATGACCTTTGCGTCGCCCTTCATGGCTTACCCCTGTGCGGTTGGCTTTCAGCCCCCGCAGGATGGGGGGCACAGCCAGATTATCGCATCCGCGCATGGTGTCCAGAAACAAAGGCATACAGGCCCCGCAATCGGCGCGCTTGCCGAGTGCGTGGTAGATCTTGCCGGGGGTGATGATCGTCTCGGGGTCGGCGGCACGCATCCAGTCAATCGCGGCCTTGATGTCGTGGTCGGAAATCTGGGTGCAGTGGCAGACGATCATTTACTCACCTCGGTTGGCCAAAACTTACCCATTTCGTCGGATAAGTAAAGCCTGAGTTTTTCACTTTGTGATGACCGTCGCCTTGACGGCCCCCGGTGGCCCGGACAGAAGCTAAGCCCATGAAGCTGGACGATTTCGACTTTCACCTGCCCGAGGGGCTGATCGCCACCCGCCCGGCGCGGCCGCGCACCGCCGCGCGGCTGCTGCTGGCCCAGGGCGATTCGATTCGCGACCTGCATGTGCGCGACCTTGTCGACCTGCTGGGGCCGGGCGACCTGCTGGTGCTGAACGACACCAAGGTCATCCCGGCGCGGCTGAACGGCACGCGCGCGCGCCAGACCCCGCAGGGCGAGGCGGTGGCGAAGGTCGAGGTGACGCTGCTGGAACCCGCGGCCGATGGCTGGAAGGCGCTGGCCAAGCCGCTGCGCAAGCTGAAGCCGGGCGAGGTGATCCGCTTCGGCGCGGCGCTGTCCGCCGAGGTGGCCGGGATCTCCGGGGGCGAGCTGACCCTGCGCTTCGACGCCACGGGCGAGGCGTTCGACGCCGCGCTGGCGCAGGTCGGCGCCATGCCGCTGCCGCCCTATATCGCCGCGCTGCGTGCGCCCGATGAGGCCGATCGCGAGGATTACCAGACCGTCTGGGCGCGGCGCTCGGGCGCCGTCGCCGCGCCGACCGCCAGCCTGCATTTCGACGATGCATTGCTGGAGCGGCTGGCGGCAAAAGGCGTCGGCTTCGCCCATGTCACCCTGCATGTCGGCGCCGGCACCTTCCTGCCGGTCAAGGTCGAGGACGTGACGACCCACAAGATGCACGGCGAATGGGGCGAGGTCACGCCCGAGGCGGCGGCGGCCATCAACGCCACCCGCGCCCAGGGCGGGCGGGTGATCCCGGTCGGCACCACGGCGCTGCGGCTGATCGAATCGGCGGCCGCCGAGGACGGCACCGTGCATCCCTTCCAGGGCGTTACGGAAATCTTCATCTATCCCGGCTATCGCTTCCGCGTGACGGATGCGCTGATGACCAATTTCCACCTGCCGAAATCGACGCTGCTGATGCTGGTCAGTGCCCTGATGGGCCCGGACCGCATCCGCGGCATCTATCATCATGCGGTCGAATCGGGCTATCGCTTCTTCAGCTATGGCGACGCCTCCCTGCTGATTCCGAAGGATCCGTGATGCTGACCGTCCTGCGCACCACCTGGCCGCTGCTTCTGGGCATCCTGCTCTTGATGGTCGGGAACGGGATGCAGGGCACGCTTCTGGGCATCCGCGGCAAGATCGAGGACATCTCGACCACGCAGATGTCGGTGGTCATGGCCGCCTATTTCGGCGGCTTCCTCCTGGGTTCGCGCGTGGTGCCGGAACTGATCCGCCAGGTCGGCCATGTCCGGGTCTTCGCGGCCCTTGGCTCGTTGATCTCCTCGGTGCTGATCCTCTATGCGGCGGCGCCGCATTGGATCGCCTGGGCGCTGATGCGGCTGCTGATCGGCTTCTGCTTCTCGGGGGTCTACATCACCGCGGAAAGCTGGCTGAATGCCGGCACCGCCAACGAGAACCGCGGCCAGGCCATGTCGGCCTATATGATCATGCAGATGCTGGGCATCATCACGGCCCAGTTCCTGATGAACACGGCCGACCCGGCGGGCTATCTGCTGTTCGTGATCCCCTCGGTGCTGGTCAGCTTGTCCTTCCTGCCGATCCTGCTTTCGACCCAGCCCGCGCCGCAGTTCTCGACCCTGAAACGCATGAGCTTCGGCAGCCTGTTCCGCGCCTCGCCGCTGGGCTGCATCGGCATCTTCCTGATGGGCGGGGTGTTCTCGGCGCTGTTCGGCATGGCCTCGGTCTGGGGCTCGACCAAGGGGCTTTCGGTGCGCGAGATCTCGGCCTTCGTGGCGGCGATCTATGCCGGCGGGCTCTTGCTGCAATATCCGATCGGCTGGCTGTCGGACCATGGCGACCGCCGCGTCATCGTGCTGGGGCTGTCGGTGCTGGGCGCGGTGGTCAGCCTGGCCACGGTAACGCTGCAGCCGGGGATTTGGGGCCTGCTGCTGGCCGCGGCGCTGATCGGCGGCGTGGCCAATCCGGTCTATTCGCTGCTTCTGGCCTATACCAACGACTTCCTGGATCAAAGCGACATGGCCGCCGCCTCGGCAGGGCTCTTGTTCATCAACGGCGTCGGCGCCATGGCCGGGCCGCTGATCACCGGCTGGCTGATGTCGCTGCTGGGCCCGGACGGGTTCTGGGCCTATATCGGCCTGCTGCTGGCGATGCTGGCCTTCTATGCCGGCTGGCGCCGCACCCGCCGCCCCACGCCGGTCCTGGACCAGAGCTTTGCCGTCATCGCCCCCTCGGCCACCCCCGTCGCGGTCGAGGCGGCGCTGGAAACCGCCAGTTCCGACGATGCCGACAAACCCGCCTGAACGGCTTGCGACCGGCCTTCGGCTCTGCGACCATCGGCCAAAACGGAGGGCAAGGCCATGACCGACACCACGACACCCGAGGAGATCAACCGCTTCTGGCTCGACGAGGTCGGCGAGAAGGGCTGGTATATCCGCTCGGACGCCGTGGACGAAACCATCCGCCGGCGCTTCCAGCCCGCCTGGGAACGCGCCGCCGACCTGGTGCCCGGCTGGGCCGCCACGCCCGAGGGGATGCTGGCCGGGCTGATCCTGACCGACCAGTTCCCGCGCAACATGTTCCGCGAGGATGCGCGCGCCTTCGCCACCGATCCTCTGGCCCGCAGCCTCGCGCGCGAGGCGGTCGAGAGCGGCCTGCACCTGCGCATCGCGCCGCCGTCCCGGCAATTCGTCTACCTGCCCTTCGAACATTCCGAGGATCTGGCCGACCAGGAACGCGCCGTTGCGCTTTTCGCCGAGTTCATGCCGGGCGAGAACCTGCGCCATGCCGAGTTGCATCGCGACACCATCGCCAGGTTCGGCCGCTTCCCCTGGCGCAACGCGGCACTGAACCGCGTGCCCACGCCGGCGGAAATCCGCGTCATGGAGGCCGGCGGCTATGGCGCGCTGGTCTCGGGCAAGCTGTCGCTTGCTGAGCTCTGAAAAATGGTTTAACGCTGAACTATCTTTTCTGATAGGGGGATTCCCATGGCGCAGAGCTTCGACATGGTGGTGATCGGTTCCGGCCCTGGCGGCTATGTCTGTGCCATCCGCGGCGCGCAGCTGGGGCTGAAGGTGGCCTGTATCGAGCGCGAGCATCTGGGCGGCATCTGCCTGAACTGGGGCTGCATCCCGACCAAGGCGCTCTTGCGCTCGGCCGAGGTCTTTCACCTCATGCACCGCGCCAAGGAATTCGGGCTTTCCGCCGACAAGATCGGCTACGACCTCGGCGCCGTGGTGCAACGCTCGCGCGGCGTGGCCAAGCAGCTCGCCGGCGGCGTCGGCCACCTGCTGAAAAAGAACAAGGTCACCGTCATCATGGGCGAGGCCAGCCTGGCCGCCCCCGGCAAGATCAGCGTCAAGACCGACAAGGGCACCGAGGAAGTCGCCGCGAAATCCATCGTGCTGGCCACCGGCGCCCGCGCCCGCGAATTGCCTGGGCTGGAGCCGGACGGCGATCTGGTCTGGAACTACAAGCACGCCCTGCAGCCGCCGCGCATGCCGAAAAAGCTGCTGGTCATCGGCTCGGGCGCCATCGGCATCGAATTCGCCAGCTTCTTCAACACGCTGGGCGCCGATACCACCGTCGTCGAGGTCATGGACCGCGTGCTGCCGGTCGAGGATGCCGAGATTTCGGCGCTGGCCAAGAAGCAATTCGTCAAGCAGGGCATGAAGATCCTGGAAAAGGCCGCGGTCAAGAAGCTCGACCGCGCCAAGGGCAAGGTCACCGCCCATATCGAGACCGGCGGCAAGACCGAGACGCATGAGTTCGACACGGTGATCTCGGCCGTCGGCATTGTCGGCAACGTGGAAAACCTCGGGCTGGAAAAGCTGGGGGTGAAGATCGACCGCACCCATGTCGTCACCGACGAATACTGCCGCACCGGCGTCGAGGGGCTCTATGCCATCGGCGACGTGGCCGGCGCGCCCTGGCTCGCGCACAAGGCCAGCCACGAAGGCGTCATGGTGGCCGAGCTGATCGCCGGCGGGCACCCGCATCCGATCAAGCCGAACTCGATCCCCGGCTGCACCTATTGCAACCCGCAGGTGGCCTCGGTCGGCCTGACCGAGGAAAAGGCCAAGGCCGCCGGCTACGAGATCAAGGTCGGCCGCTTCCCCTTCATCGGCAACGGCAAGGCCATCGCCCTGGGCGAGCCCGAGGGCCTGATCAAGACCATTTTCGACGCCAGGACCGGCGAGCTTCTGGGCGCCCACATGGTCGGCGCGGAAGTCACCGAACTGATCCAGGGCTATGTCGTCGGCCGCACGCTGGAAACCACCGAGGCCGAGCTGATGGAAACGGTCTTTCCGCACCCGACGCTTTCCGAAATGCTGCACGAGGCCACGCTCTCGGCCTATGGCCGCGCGATCCATTTCTGAACGACAAAGGGGCCTCGCGGCCCCCGATTTCTCCGTTTCACAAATACTCTCGGGGGTCCGGGGGCAGACAGCCCCCGGTCCGGCCGTCACGCCGGGATCGGCATCCGCGCCTCGACCATGCCGGCATACCAGCTCGACCCGGCCGGAATCGCGTTGTCGTCGAAATCATAGGCCGGATGGTGTACCATCGCCGTGTCGCCATTGCCGACGAAGATATAGGCGCCGGGGCGTTCGTTCAACATGTAGCTGAAATCCTCGCCGGCCATCAGCGGCTGCATCTCCATGTCCACCTCGCCCGCGACCTGCCGGGCGACCTCGGCCGCGAAGGCCGTGGCCTCGGGGTGGTTCATCGTCACCGGATAGCCGCGGTCATAGACTACCTCGGCCGCGGCGCCGAAGGCGGCGGCGACATTCTCCACGACGCGCCTGATGCCCTCTTCCAGCTGGTCGCGCACCTCCGGGGCAAGGCTGCGGGCGGTGCCCTTCAGCCTGACCACCTGGGGGATGACGTTATGCGCGGTGGAATCGCTTTGCACCACGCAGACCGAGACGACGCCGCTTTTCAGCGGATCGACATTGCGCGCCACGATGGATTGCAGCGCCACGATGACCTGCGCCGCGACCAGCATGGTGTCGATCGCCTCATGCGGCTTGGCGGCATGGCCGCCCTTGCCGGTGATGACGATGTCGAACTGGTCGGCGGCGGCCATCATCGCGCCCTCGCGGATGGCGAAGCTGCCCACCGGATAGCCGGGCATGTTGTGCATGCCGTAGAATTCCTGGATGCCCCAGCGCTCGACCAGCCCGTCGCGGACCATGGCGAGGCCGCCCGCGCCCCCCTCTTCGGCGGGCTGGAAGATCACTACGGCGGTGCCGTCGAAATTGCGCGTCTCGGCCAGGTATTTCGCCGCGCCCAGCAGCATGGCGGTATGGCCGTCATGGCCGCAGGCATGCATGATGCCGGGCGTCTTCGAGGCGTATGCCGCCCCGGTCTGCTCGTTGATCGGCAGCGCGTCCATGTCGGCGCGCAGCCCGATCACCCGGCCGCTGGCATTGCTGCGGCCCCGGATGACGCCGACGACGCCGGTGCGGCCGACGCCCTCGGTGACCTCGTCCACGCCGAAGCTGCGCAGCAGTTCGGCCACGCGGCCGGCGGTGCGGTGGACCTGGTAGTCCAGTTCGGGGTTCTGGTGAAAGTCACGGCGCCAGGCGGTGATCTCGGGCAGCAATTCGGCAAAGCGGTTCTTGACGGGCATGAACGATCTCCTTCGGCCTGCAGGTTACGCCTTTCGCCAAGCGCCGCAAGGCCATGCGGGCGCTTGCCCCGCACCGGACCGGGAAGGAAGCGAAAACCCCCGGCCGTTGCCGGGGTTTTCGCCGCGACCGCCCTATCCGGATCCGGGGCGCGGGCCGGACAGGGCCGCCCCGTCCAGAGCGGCGCCCGCAGCGTCAGCCCGGCGCTGCGGGCGTCGCCATAGACCACGGTGTCGCAGCAGCCGGTCGTGGCGTGGCATTTCCTGTTGTGGATGTTGGTCACGCCGAGCGTCTCGAAGACGGCATGGGAGCCATGGTGGACCTTCGCGTTGACATCCGGGTCGAAACCCATGCTGTCCGTGCCGCTTTGCCAGCGCATCGCCTCGTCCACCGTCAGCTCGCGGTCGAACAGGCCCGCCAGCTTCCGCATGTGCCTGGGCTGGTCGGCGGCGAAGCGGTTGCCGTCCTTGTCCTTCGAGATGCGCAAGGTATGGCCGGCCGAGACCTTCCAGCGGGTCGTCGATCGCTCCTGACGCCTCGCGTTCGAAGCCGCGCGTGGCGGTGCCTTCGATGCTGTCGTAGACGCTGCGGTTCTCTTCGGGAATCCGGGTGATGTATCGGGCCGTCGCCTTCTGGTCGGTCTGGAAACTCGCTGCCGATGCGTAAAGCGCGCCATCCATCGGGTTGCCCTTGACGCCCGGTTCGCAGTTCCAGCCATAGGCCGGCGGCGGATACTGGCGGTCGGCATCCTGCACCAGTTACGGCTGGTGGATGCAGGTGACGCTGCCATAGGCGGCATGGGTCGGGTCGATGCCATAGGTGAAGCCCAAATAAGGCGTCACCATGCCCGAGAAACTGCGCCGCGTTCTTGCCCGTCCCGCCAGTTCACCCGCGCCTTCGCGATCACCTTGATCCGGTCGGTCAGGCTGAACTGGCCGGTACCGCAGATGGCATATTGCCGGGGCGCGCTGTCCGGGAAGCAGTCCGGCGCGCGGCGCGGATGCAGGATAGCGGCCGTTCAGCCTGTAGGGGTTGACCGGGACATTCTCGCCCCGGCCATAGCCGCAGTAATGGCCCTCACCCCTTGATGCCATTGCGCCCGGCACGAGCCGATGGTCGCGTCCCAAGGCGCGGAGATCGCCGTTCAGTACCGCATTCAGGTTGCTCTGCCTGTCACTGCCGGCATAGCGGGTGCCATAACCTTCCGGCCCGTCGCCGGTTTCGCGGTCGGGCGGGAAGACATGGTTGCCATCCGCATCCCGGCTCAGATGGATCCAGGCCCGCCTCGGATCCATGACGGTCTTGACATGGGTCGTGGCGATGCGGCCGGTCCAGCCGCCCTGGAAAACATGCTCCAGCGCGCCGAAGATCGCGGTCCGCTCGGTATCGACATAGCTCCTGCCCGATGCTGGATTTCATGGCCAGTCGATCAGGCCGCCATCGGCATAGAAGGACTGCAATCCGCCCCGGGTCACGTTGTCGGCCTCGGTTTTCTGGTCGCTGATACCGGTGCCCAGGGTGGCGTCGTCGCCAAGATCGACCTCCAGCGTGCCGAACAGGGCATATTTGTCCTTGTGGTAGCGGTCGAGCGAACCGTCGCGGCTGTTGATCACGCTGACCAGCCGGCCGCGCACCGTGCCCAATTCGTTCAATGCCCGGACACGTCCGATTCCACCCGCGCGCCCTTGGGATAGGCCAGCAAGGGGGACGGCACCGTCGTTACGGTCCTCGGCCTCCTGTGCCATGGCCAAGCCGGCCAGCAGCGCCAGGATGCCGGCGAAAAGTGCCGCGGTCGGCCGCGCCCGCGCGGCGCAGGAAATCGGGGGAGGGCGGTGTGTCATGGCACGCCATCCGATCAGTTTCGGTTTTTGACTGGCGCATGGCTGGCTGCCGTGCCTGCCATTCCCGTCGCGAGGGCCGGCGATCCGGCAGGGTCGTCAGCGGCAAAGGCTTGCGTTGCCTTGTGACTATCCCGCAACGCGGCGTTCAGCCATGCGTCGCCGGCTCGGTCAGCACCAGGTGGCCCGGCGCCACCTCGCGATAGGTCGAGGGCGCGGGCGCATGGCCGACGGGATGGATCGGCGAGGGGATGGGACGAAAGCGCAGATCCTCGCCCGTCTTGCGGCGGCGCGGATCGGCGACCGGCACCGCGGCCATCAGCTGGCGGGTATAGGGATGCTGCGGGTGCTCGAAGACCTGCCTGCGGGTGCCGATCTCGACGATGCGGCCCAGGTACATGACGCCGACATGATGGCTGACGCGTTCGACCACCGCGATGTCATGGCTGATGAACAGCATGGAAATGCCCAGTTCGCGCTGCAGTTCCATCAGCAGGTTCAGCACCTGCGCCTGCACCGAGACATCGAGGGCCGAGACCGCCTCGTCGGCGATGATGAGCCTGGGGTTCAGCGCCAGGGCCCGTGCGATGGCGATGCGCTGGCGCTGGCCGCCCGAAAGTTCGTGCGGATAGCGGCGCATGAAGCCGCGCGGCAGCTCGACCCGGTCGAAAAGCTGGGCGATGCGGTCGCGGCGCTCGGCCCGGTTGCCGATGCCGTAGTTCAGCATCGGCTCCTCGATCTGGTCGAGCAGGCGCATCTGCGGGTCGAGGCTGGCAAAGGGATCCTGGAAGATCATCTGCATGTCGCGCCGCGCCTTGCGCAGGCCGCGGGCATCCAGGGCCAGGATGTCGCGCCCGCCCAGGCTGACCTGCCCCGATGTCGGCTCGACCAGGCGCAGGATCGAACGGCCGGTGGTGGACTTGCCGCAGCCCGATTCGCCGACCAGCGACAGGGTCTCGCCGGCATTGACGGTAAGGGAGACGTCCTCGACCGCATGGACCTGGGCCACGGTGCGGCGCAGGATGCCGCCCTTGACCGGAAAGCGGGTGCAGAGGTTTCGGATCTCCAGCAGCGGCTCGGGCGCGCGCGGGACGACCGGCTCGGGCCGGGCCACCTGTCCCTCGCGCATCAGCCGCATCGGCTCGGGCGCGTCGCGGCCGGCCATCTCGCCCAGGCGCGGCACGGCGGCAAGCAGCGCCTTGGTGTAATTCTCGCGCGGGGATTGGAAGATCTGCCCGACCGGGCCTTCCTCGACCTTGTTGCCGCGGAACATGACCACGACGCGGTCGGCCATCTGCGCCACCACCGCCATGTCATGGGTGATGAACAGAACCGCCATGCCGGTCTCGCGCTTCAGCCGGTCGATCAGCGCCAGGATCTCGGCCTGGATGGTCACGTCCAGCGCCGTCGTCGGCTCGTCGCAGATCAGCAGGCGCGGGCGGCAGGCCATGGCCATGGCGATGACGACGCGCTGGCGCATGCCGCCCGAAAGCTCGTGCGGGTATTGGCGCAGCCGCCGCTCGGGCTCGGGGATGCGCACCTCGCCCAGCAGGTCCAGCGCGCGGGCGCGGGCCTGGGCGCGCGACAGGCCGCGATGCACGATCAGCCCCTCGGCAAGCTGCTCGCCGACGGTGAAGACCGGGTTCAGCGCCGTCATCGGCTCCTGGAAGATCATCGCGATCTCGTTGCCGCGGATGTCGCGCATGGCGGCGGGCGGGGCCTTTGCCAGGTCCACCTCGCCCTGCGCGCGCTGGAAAAGCAGCCGGCCCTGGGCGATCTCGCCGCCGCCGAATTCGACCAGCCGCAGCAGCGACAGCGCGCTGACCGACTTGCCCGAACCGGATTCGCCCACCACGCAAAGGCATTCGCCGGGCCGGATGTCGAAGGACAGATCCTGCACGCCGGTGACCGGGCCGTCATGGGTCTGGAACGCGACCCGCAAACCCTCGACCCGGACCAGCGGCTTTTCGTCCAGCATCCGCGCCCCCTGACCATTGCTGCGGCATTCAGGCTAGTGCGGCCGGGCCATATTGCAACCGCAAACCCGGATCGGAACTTGATTCTTGCTTTTCTTCCGAGACCTGTCCGAAACTCGCCGCATTCGGGGGACGACAAGGCCAGGCAAACGGCAGAGACGCAACGACACCACCAGAACCGGCAGTCCCGCGCAGATCCACCAACAGGAGAAAGCGATGAAACTGAGATCCCTGATGCCGGGCGCGGCGGCCACAGCCGCCCTTGCCGCCGCCATGGCCCCGGCCGCATTCGCCGAGCGGGGCAGCGACGGGCAGGTCAATGTCATCATGTGGCAGGCGCCCTCGACGATGAATCCCTATCTGTCGGCCGGCACCAAGGACATCATCGCCGGCAGCGTGGTGCTGGAGCCGCTGGCCAGCTTCACCCCCGAGGGCGAGGTGGTGCCGCGCCTGGCCGCCGAGATCCCCTCGGTCGAGAATGGCGGCATTTCCGAGGATCTGAAGACCGTCATCTGGAAATTGCAGCCGGGCATAAAATGGTCGGACGGCACGCCCTTCACCGCCGATGACGTGGCCTTCACGGCGGAATATTGCATGAACCCGCAAGGCGGCTGCGCCCAGCTTGCCAAGTTCGAAGGCGTCGAGAAGGTCGAGGCGGTCGACGAGCTGACCGTGCGCGTGACCTTCGTCTCGCCCCGGCCCGATCCCTTCTCGGCCTTCGTGGGGGCGCAATCGCCGATCCTGCAGAAGGCACAGTTTCAGAACTGTCTGGGCGAGGCGGCGCCGACCTGCACCGAGCAGAACTTCAACCCCATCGGCACCGGCGCCTTCGTGGTCCGGGAGTTCCGCACCAATGACGTGATCTCCTTTGCCGCCAATCCCGAATATCGCGACCCGGCGAAACCCGCCTTCGCCACGCTGCTGATGAAGGGCGGCGGCGATGCGGCGGCGGCGGCGCGCGCGGTGCTGGAAACGGGCGAGTTCGACTATGCCTGGAACACCCAGCTCTCGCCGGATGTGATCGCCGGCATGGAGGCCGCCGGCAAGGGCAAGAACGCCGCCGCCTTCGGCAGTCTGGTCGAGCGCATCCATGTGAACCTGACCGATCCTTCGTCCAGCCTGCCCGAGGGCGAGCGTTCGACAATCAAGCATCCGCATCCGATCCTGACCGACCCGGCGGTGCGCAAGGCGCTGTCCATGGCCATCGACCGGCAATTGCTGACCGAGATCGGCTATGGCCCGGCGGGGCAGCCGACCTGCAACCTGGTGCCGGCGCCCGCCGCCTGGGCGTCCGAGAATACCGAATGCCTGACCCAGGACATCGAGGCGGCCAAGGCGCTGCTGGACGAGGCGGGCTGGACCGTCGGTGCCGGCGGCATCCGCGAAAAGGACGGCAAGCGGCTTACGCTGCTGTTCCAGACCTCGGTCAACGCGGTGCGGCAGGACTTCCAGGCGCTGATCAAGCAATGGTGGTCCGAGATCGGCGTCGAGACCGAGCTGAAGGTGGTGGACCCCTCGGTCTTTTTCGGCGGCGACGCGGGCTCGCCCGACACGTTCCAGAAATTCTATGCCGATGTCGAGATGTATGCCAACAACTTCGAAGGCTCGAACCCCGAGCCCTATCTGGCGCGTCAGACCTGCGACAAGGCGCCGGGGCCGGAAAACCAGTGGCAGGGCGAGAACACCAGCCGCTATTGCGACCCGGAATACGACCGGCTGATCGGCGAGATGACGCAGATCGTCGACCCGGCCGAGCGCGGCGCCATGGGCCGGCGCCTGAACGAGATGCTGACCCGCGACAGCAACGCCATCATCCCGCTGGTCTATCGCGGCACCACCTCGGCCGTGTCGAACGCGCTGGGCGGCGTCAAGCTGAACGCCTGGGACAGCGAATTGTGGAACGTCGCCGACTGGCATCGCGTGAAGTGACGCGGCGATGCTGAGCTTTGCCCTGCGCCGGCTGCTGCTGGCGGTGCCGACGCTGCTGTTCATCTCGCTGGTGATCTTCCTGCTGCTCGAGGCCTCGCCCGGCGATCCCTTGGGCGACGTGCCGCTGACCGTGCCGCCCGAGGTCAAGGAGCGGATGCGCGAGGCGCTCGGTCTCGGGCAGGCCTGGTATGTCCGCTACGCGCTGTGGCTGAAGCAGTTCTTCTGGGTCGAGCCGCTTTACTGGTTCGACCGCGTCTTCGGCACCGGCTTCAGCCAGGGTATGCAGCGCATCATCAGCTTCCAGAGCCGCAGCCCGGTCTTCGACGTGATCGCCGAGCGGCTGCCGCAGACGCTGACCGTCGTCGGCCTGTCCTACCTGGTCGGCGTGATGATCGCGCTGCCGATCGGCATCGTCTCGGCCTATCGGCAATATTCCTGGTTCGACCAGATCGGCACCTTCGTCTCGATGGTCGGCTTCTCGCTGCCGACCTTCTTTACCGGGGTGGTGTTCATCATCGTCTTCGGCATCAAGCTGCAATGGTTCCCGTCGATCTACGACACCACGCATCGGGTGACGGATTGGGACAGCTTCCTGGTGCAGCTGCGGCAGATGGCGATGCCGGTCGCGGTGCTGGCGCTGTACAACGCGGCGCAGATCAGCCGCTTCATGCGCGCCTCCATGCTGGACAACCTGCGCCAGGATTACGTGCGCACCGCCCGCGCCAAGGGCCTGTCCGAACGCGTCGTGGTGCTGAAGCATGTGCTGAGGAACAGCCTGATCCCGGTGGTGACGGTGATCGCGCTGGGGCTGCCGGCAGTCTTCGGCGGCGCCATCATCACCGAGCAGGTGTTCAAGGTGAACGGGCTGGGGCAGCTCTTGATCCTGGCGATCCATGCCAATGACATGCCGATGGTGATGACGCTGACCTTCATCTTCGCGGTGCTGATCGTCAGCTTCACCCTGATCGCCGACCTGCTTTACGGCGTGCTGGATCCGAGGATCCGCTATGACTGATCGGCTGCTGATCGAGGAAAGCGCGGTGAACGCGGCCGCGCCGGGGGCCGAGGCGCTGCCGCCCGCCGATCCTCCGCCCCAGGCCCCCGCCCGCAGCCAGTGGCGCGACATCTGGCGGCAGTTTCGCAGCCATCGCGGCGCCATGCTGGCGCTGGTGCTGTTCGTGGCGATCCTGCTGTTCGTCGCCGTCGGGCCGCTGGTCTGGACCATCGATCCGGGTTTCGTCGATATCCGCGCCCGCAACCAGGGCTTCAGCGCGGCGCATCCGCTGGGCACCGACCAGCTGGGTCGCGACATGCTGGCGCGGCTGATGGCCGGCGGCCGGGTCTCGCTGGCGGTCGGGCTGACCGCCATGGCCGTCGCGCTGACGCTGGGCAGCCTGATCGGCATCGGATCGGGCTATTTCCGCCGGCTCGACGCGCCGCTGATGCGGCTGACCGAGCTGTTCCTGGCCCTGCCGCTGCTGCCGCTGCTGCTGCTGATGGTGACGCTGTTCCGCGAGCCGCTGGGCCGGGCCATGGGGCCGGCGGGCGGCACCTTCCTGCTGATCGTCGGCGCCATCGGCATCACCTCGTGGATGCAGACCGCGCGCATCCTGCGCGGCGAGGTGCTGGGGCTCAAGGAGCGCGAGTTCATCCTGGCGGCGCAATCCATCGGCACACCGGCGCCGCGGATGATCCTGCGCCATGTGCTGCCCAACGTGATCTCGCCCATCGTGGTGGCGGCGACGCTGGGCATCGCCACGGCGATCATCACCGAAAGCGCGCTGTCCTTCCTGGGCCTGGGCTTTCCGCCGGATTTCCCGACCTGGGGGCGGCTGCTTTACGATGCGGTGGACCAGATGCAGATATATCCTTGGCGGGTGGTGTTGCCGGGATTGCTGATCTCGCTGACGGTGCTGTCGGTGAACTATATCGGCGACGGGTTGCGCGATGCCATGGACCCGCGGATCCGGGGACGCTGAGCGGCGCGGCCGCATGGGTATTTGGGAAACGGTGAAAGCGGTCAGAGCGCGCGGGCGAGCGTCGGGAGTTCCGAGCGCGGCAGGATCACGAGCATCGGGCCGTCGCATTCCAGCGTGACCGGGCCGGTCGCCTCGTTCGAGGTGCCGCTGCGGCCGGTCGGCGCGAAGGCCAGGCCGTCGATGGGCCATTTCAGGCCCCGCGACCGGCCGGTGGCCGGGCTCATCGGGAACAGCGAGACCCGTGTGCCCGGCGCGAGGTCCAGCGCGAGGCGCGGGGGCGCGAGGGCGATCACGTCCTCGCCCGCGATCAGGATGCAGGGCGGGCCGATGCGGCGGGCAAGCACATTGAGTACCGACAGGAAATGGTCGTGGCGCGCGCCGGAAAAGCCGAGCGCGACGACGAAGGGCGCATCGAGATTGGACAGGCATTTCTCGAAATCGGTGCTGTCCTGCTCGGCGATGGGGTGCTGGCGCTCGGCCGGGATCTCGGCGCGGGCGCGGGCCGAGATGCTGTCGAAATCGCCCCAGACCGCCGCCGGCATCAGCCCGTGGCTCAGCGCGGTATCGGCGCCGCTGTCGGCGGCGGCCACCACCGGCGCGAGCGCCAGCGCCTGCTGCAGGTCGGCGCGGCTGACCGGCGCGCCGCCGATCAGCGTGACCGGGCGGGCGCTTGTCAGCCTCATTCGCCCTTGCCGATGCCGGTGAAGATCTTGCGGAAGGGCAGCGCCCAGAGGATGCCCAGGGCGACATAGACCGCAAGCTCGACCAGGATCGGCGGGCGGCCCCAGATGCGGTCCATCCAGTTCACCAGGCTCACCGCCACCACGATATAGAGCGGCAGCCCGATCAGCAGGATCACCAGCGACCAGCGTTTGCGCGTCTTGAGGTCCATGCCAGCCCGTATCAGTCCGCGAAGGGATCGGTCACGAGGATGGTATCGTCACGCTCGGGCGAGGTCGAGAGCAGCGCGACGGGGCACTGGATCAATTCCTCGATGCGGCGGACGTATTTGATCGCATTGGCCGGCAGGTCGGCCCAGCTGCGCGCGCCTTGCGTCGAATCCTGCCAGCCCTCCATCTCCTCGTAGACGGGTTTCGCGCGGGCCTGCAGCGCCGCGGCGGTGGGCAGGTGGTCGTAATGCTGGCCGTCCACTTCGTAGCCCACGCAGATCTTGAGCGTCTGGAAGCCGTCCAGCACGTCGAGCTTGGTCAGCGCGATGCCGTCCACCCCCGAGATGGCGCAGGTCTGGCGCACCAGCACCGCATCGAACCAGCCGCAGCGGCGCTTGCGGCCGGTGACGGTGCCGAATTCATGGCCGCGCTCGCCCAGGCGCTGGCCATCGGCATCGTCGAGCTCGGTCGGGAACGGGCCTTCGCCGACGCGGGTGGTATAGGCCTTGACGATGCCCAGCACGAAGCCGATGGCCGAGGGGCCGAGCCCGGTGCCGCTGGCCGCCATGCCCGACATGGTGGTCGAGCTGGTCACGTAGGGATAGGTGCCGAAGTCGATGTCGAGCAGGCTGCCCTGCGCGCCCTCGAACAGGATGCGCTTGCCGGATTTGCGGGCGTCGTTCATCACCTTCCAGACCGGCTGGGCGTATTGCAGCAGCTTCGGGGCGATCTCCAGCAGCCTGGCGCGCAGTTCCGCCCGGTCGATGGGCGCGGCGCCGAGGCCCTGGCGCAGGGCGTCGTGATGGGCGAGCAGGCGGTCGAGGCGCGAATCCAGCGTCTCCTCGTCGCCCAGGTCGGCGACGCGGATGCTGCGGCGGCCGACCTTGTCCTCATAGGCCGGGCCGATGCCGCGGCCGGTGGTGCCGATCTTGCTGGCGCCCGCGGCTTCCTCGCGCAGCTTGTCGAGATCCTGGTGCAGCGGCAGGATCAGCGGGGTATTTTCCGCGATCATCAGGTTTTCCGGGCTGATCTCGACCCCCTGCGCGGCCAGTTTGTCGATCTCGGCGAACAGCGACCAAGGGTCCAGCACCACGCCATTGCCGATGACCGCCATCTTGCCCTTGCGCACGATGCCCGAGGGCAAGAGCGACAGCTTGAAGACCTGGTTGCCGATGACCAGCGTGTGGCCGGCATTGTGGCCGCCCTGGAAGCGCGCGATCACATCGGCGCGTTCCGACAGCCAGTCGACGATCTTGCCCTTGCCTTCGTCGCCCCATTGCGCGCCGACGACCACCACATTGGCCATAGTGCTTTCCCCTTGCGGTCATGAATGCCGCGAACCGTATAATGGCCGAAGCCTTTGGGGGAAAGCGCATTCCGTTCGGCTGCCGGATTCGTCCGCGCCGCCGTGGGCCTGGCGCAGGCCCTGCGCCGGCTACGCCCGTGCTGCAATGCAGCGTTGCAAAAGATGCCATGGCGGCCTGGGCGAAACCGCCCTAGATTGAATGGCAGGGGAGGAAACCATTCGCCAAGACCGAAAGGGTTTCCCATGGCTATCATTGCAAGCAATCGTCCTCAGACCGGCCTTGCGGCGCTGTATTCCGGCTTTCGCGACTGGCTGGCCCGCGGGACCGAGGCCTATATCCGCCAGCAGTCGCGCCGCGCCGAGATCGAGATTCTGAGGGCGAAATCCGACGCCGAGCTGGCCCGCATGGGCCTGACCCGCGACCGGATCGTGCAATACGTCTTCAGCGACCGCATCTGGTTCTGACAGGCGCGATGCCGATGCGTCCGGCGGATTGACGCCGCCGATTCGGTGCGCGGCCTGCTGCCGGATCGCCTAGCCTTCGTGCCAGCAGGGTTGCAGGTCGCCCGGCCGCGGGCTTGCCGCGTGGACGCCGCGCGCGATGGCGCGGGCCAGCGTGCAGGCGGCGGCATGGCCCAGCAGAAACGGCGTCAGTGCCGGATCGGGCAGGGGCCTGGCCCCGGTCGAGACGGCAAAGACCAGGTCGCCGTCGAAGGGCGTGTGGCTGGGTACGATGGCGCGGGCCATGCCGTCCTGCGCCGCCGTCGCCAGCCGCGTCAGCCCGGCCTTGTCGAGCGCCGCGTCGGTCGCGACGATGGCGATGGTCGTGGCCTCGCCCAGCCGTTTCGCCGGGCTGGGTTCATCCGCGGCGGGGTAGGGGCCGGACAGGCCCAGCCCGCCGAACTCGTTCCCCAACTCCCATGGCGCGGCCCAGAACTGCCGGGTCTCGCCCGCCGTCACCGATCCCAGCGCGTTCACCACCACCAGCGCGCCGACGGTGATGCCGCCCACCAGCACCGCCGAGGCCGAACCCAGCCCGCCCTTCCAGCGATGGGTCATCGCGCCGGTGCCGGCGCCCTCGCTGCCTAGCGCGAAATCCGCCGACGCAGCCTCCAGCGCCCTGCGCCCAAGCGCGGGATAGGGGTTCGCGGGCCAATCCTTGTCGCCGCCGTTCAGCAGGTCGAAGACGATGGCGCCGGGCACGATGGGCACGCGCACCGGGCCGACCTGAAAGCCCCGGCCCATGGCGCGCAACCCGTCCGAGACGCCGTCGCAGGCAGCCAGGCCAAAGGCCGAGCCGCCCGACAGCACCAGCGCATCCACCCCGCCGACCAGCTTGTCTGGGGCCAGCAGCTCGGTCTCGCGCGTGCCGGGGGCGCCGCCCATGACATTGACGCCGCAGGCGAAGGCTGCCTCGCCCAGCAGCACCGTGCTGCCCGAGCGCAGCGCGTCGTCGCGGGCATTGCCGACCCGCAGGCCGGAAACATCGGTGATCAGGTTTCGCGGTCCGGGTCGCATCGGGGCCTCCTGCGCGGGGTCAGGCCGCAATCTGCACGACGCGGGCCCCCGGCCGCAACCCGCGCCCGCATTCCGGCGTTGCACGGTCGGGCCGCCGCGCCTACCTAATGCGGCAGGACATGCGAAAGGACGCAACCATGAATGCCCCCATTCACAGGATCTTCGGCCGCCCGCTGGATGCCGAAATGCCGAAAGGCTACGATCAGGCGATCTTCGGCATGGGCTGTTACTGGGGCGTCGAGCGGCTGTTCTGGCAGCAGGAGGGCGTCTGGCTGACCGAAGTCGGCTTTGCCGGCGGCACCGCCGAGAACCCGAGCTACAAGCAGGTCTGCGCCGGCGGCACCGGCCATGCCGAGGTGGTGCGCGTGGTCTATGACAGCTCGCGCGTCAGCTATGAGCGGCTGTTGCAGATCTTCTGGGAAAACCACGACCCGACCCAGGGCAACCGCCAGGGTAATGACGTGGGCTCGCAATACCGCTCGCTCATCATGGTGTTCAACGACAGCCAGAAGGCGGCGGCGGAACTTTCCAAGGCCGATTACGGCAACCGGCTGGCGGTGCAGGGCTATCCCGACATCACCACGCAGATCATCCCCGCCGGGCCCTTCTGGCGGGCCGAGGACGATCACCAGCAATATCTGGACCGCTATCCGAATGGCTATTGCGGCTTGCGCGGCACGGGTGTCAAAGCCCCCCTGACCGATACAGCCGAGGGATATTGAATGCCGACCTGGACCGCGCTGACCCATACAACCGGACGCGAGGCGGCCGAGGCGCTTGCCGAGGCGGGCGAGGATCTGACCCCCGAGCCCGTCGGCAGCGGCGTCTTCGAGATCGAGGACGGCTCGGACCGCTGGGAGGTGGGGCTTTACTTCACCGAGGCCCCGGACGAGGTGGGCCTGGCGCTGCTGGCCGCGGCCTGGGACGCCGAGCCCTTCGCGGTCTCGGAACTGCCCGAGGTGGATTGGGTGGCCCATGTCCGGCGCGAGCTTTCGCCGGTCGAGGCCGGGCGCTTCTTCGTGCATGGCGGCCATGACGCCGACAAGGTGCCCGAGGGCGCCGAGGCGCTGCTGATCGAGGCGGCCATGGCCTTTGGCACCGGCCATCACGCCACGACCAAGGGCTGCCTGCTGGCGCTGGACCGGCTGATCGCCGAAGGCGTGGCGCCGCAGCGCATCGTCGATATCGGCTGCGGCACCGCGGTCCTGGCCATGGCGGCGGCGCGGTCCTTCCCGGTGATCGTGCTGGCCGGGGACATCGATCCGCAGGCGGCGGACGTGGCGCGCGCCAATGTCATCGCCAACGGGCTGGACGGGCGCGTCGAATGCGTCGAGGCGGTGGGCTTCGACCATCCGCTGATCGAGAACGCGGCGCCCTTCGACCTGGTCTTTGCCAATATCCTGAAACAGCCGCTGATCGACCTGGTGCCGGACATGGCGCGCCATCTGGCGCCGGGGGGCAGGGCGATCCTGTCGGGCATCCTCGTCACCCAGGCCCAGGAGGTGATCGCGGCCTATGCGGCAGGCGGGCTGGCGCTGGAACGGCGCGACGACCTGGGCGAATGGTCCACCCTGGTCGTCAGGCGCGGCTGATCAGGGCAAACGCCCCGCCAGAAATACTGAAGGCGGCCTTGCGGGGCCGCCTGGTCGTCTTGCCCCTCCGGGCCGGAAACGGGTCTGCGGGTTTCCCGCGCAGCCGATCTCGCGTCTTCAACCGCTGCTTAGCGGGCGCGCGCAATCCGCTCGATATCGCCGCGGCACAGACCGATATCGTCCAGCTCGCGATCCGTAAGACGGCTCAGCGCATTGCGGGTCATGCGCGCATCGTTCCAGGCCGACAGGGCCGCCCAGATTTTCGAGCCAATACCGAGAGAGCCCGTCCCGCCATGGATGCGGTTCGTGTCAATCGCCGACATAGTTTTTCACCTTGAGATCATTGCCCGCTCATCGGGCGCTTCGTTGATGCAACAGCATATAGGCCGGGCAGTTCGCGAAAACCACGGACAAACCGGCATCTCTGCCATGCAGCTTGTGCATAAGGCGCCGAAATTCCTGACTTTTTGCGCTAGGTGCCCGGAATGCATGCTGCGGTGCAATATTCTCCCGCGCGCAGGCGGTTTCCAGCGGGAAGATTGCGCGTTTCAGACCGGATCGTTCAGCGCCAGTCGCCCAGGGCCGCCTGCCAAAGCGCCAGTGACGCCACGGCAGCGGTGTCGGCGCGCAGGATTCGCGGGCCCAGGGCGACGGGCGTGACGCAATCCATCGCCGCAAGCCGCTTGCGTTCCGATTCGGACCAGCCGCCCTCGGGACCGATCAGAATCGCCCAGGGGCCGCGCGGCAGGCCGGACAGCACCTGCGCCGGCCCGGCCAGCGCCTCGTCGGCCCAGAGGATGCGCCGCCCGGCGTCCCAGCCGTCCAGCAGCCGCGACAGCGGCACCAGGTCGCCGACCTCGGGGACGAAGGTGCCGCCGCATTGCTCGGCGGCCTCGACGGCATGGGCCTGCAGGCGGTCCTGGCGGATGCGTTCGGAATTGGTGTGGTCGGTCTGCACCGGCAGGATGCGGGCGGCGCCCATTTCGGCAGCCTTTTCCACGATGAAATCGGTGCGCGCCTTCTTGATCGGGGCAAAGACCAGCCACAGGTCGGGCGGGTTGAGTTGCGGCGCGGTCCGGCGCAGCGCCGCCAGCGCGCCGTTCCGCTTGGCGATGCGCTCGATCCGCGCCAGCCATTCGCCGTCGCGGCCGTTGAAGACCAGGATCTCGTCCCCGGCACCCTGCCGCATGACCGAGGACAGGTAATGCGCCTGGTCGGGATTCAGCTCGACGCCTTGTCCCTCGGCCAGCGGGTGATCTATGAACAGTCTGATTTTCGCCATGATGGGGCGCAGCCTAATGCAGACCGACCACCGGACGCCAGAGGGGCCGACGCCAGAGGGCCCAAGCACCGTCGCCGACGCGCCGCCCGACAACTGGGTGGACCGCCACGCACCGCCGGACTGGAGGCCGTGGCTGCGCCTGTCGCGCGCCGACCGGCCGATCGGCACCTGGCTTCTGCTGCTGCCCTGCTGGTGGGGCATCGGGCTGGCGATGATCGCCGACGGGCCGGAATGGCGCGACCTGTGGATCGCGGTGGCCTGCGGCGTGGGCGCGGTGCTGATGCGCGGCGCCGGCTGCACCTGGAACGACATCACCGACCGCGACATCGACGACAAGGTGGCGCGCACGCGCTCGCGCCCCATCCCCTCGGGGCAGGTGACGGTCCGGGGCGCGCTGGTCTGGCTGGTGGCGCAGTCGCTGGCCGGCTTCGCCATCCTGCTGACGCTGGGCGGCGCGGCCATCGCGCTGGGCGTGGCCTCGCTGGCGCTGGTGGCGATCTATCCCTTTGCCAAGCGCTTCACCTGGTGGCCGCAGGTCTTTCTGGGCCTGGCCTTCAACTGGGGCGTGCTGCTGGCCTGGGCGGCGCATATGGGCAACCTGGCCCCGGCGCCGGTGCTGGCCTACCTGTCTGGCATCGCCTGGACGATCTTCTACGACACCATCTATGCCCATCAGGATGCCGAGGACGACGCGCTGATCGGCGTCAAGTCCACCGCCCGGCTGTTCGGCCGCGACACGCCGCGCTGGCTGGCGGGCTTCGCCGCCGCCTCGGTGCTGCTTCTGGGCCTGGCGGTGATGGCGGCGGCGCCCGCGGGGCTGGGCCTGACCCTGGGCCTGCTGGGCGTCGCCGGTTTCGCCGCGCATCTGGCCTGGCAGCTGTGGCGCTTCGACATGACCGACAGCGCCGGCTGCCTGCGGCTGTTTCGCAGCAATCGCGACGCCGGGCTGGTGGTTGCGCTGTTTCTTGCCTTGGCGGGGCTGGTCTGATTGCGAAAACCCGGCGCAGGGTTTACATGCGGCGGGTCGGTAACAGTCCCAAGGTTCCCCGGATGGCCAATCCCCAGCGGCAAGCGCGTCGTGGTCCTGTTCTTGTCGCCAGCCTGATCGCCCTTGCGGCGGCCGCCGGCCTGTCGTTCCTGGGCGCCCGCGCGGCCGCGGATTTCATCCAGACCCGCTCGGCCCAGGATCTGCGTGCCGCCCTGGCCGATTACGACTGGGTCGAGTTCACCACCGACGGCCTGCAGGTGCGGCTGGAAGGCATCGCGCCCGACGAGGTGCAGCGTTTCCGTGCCCGTGCCAGCGCCGAAACCGTGGTCGATGCGGGCCGCGTGATCGACCGGATGCAGGTCGCCGCCGCCGCCGAACTGGCCACCCCCGCCTTCGAGATCGAGCTTTTGCGCAACGACCAGGGCGTTTCGATCATCGGCCTGGTGCCCGCCACGCTGGACCGCGCTTCGCTGGTCGACCGGCTGAAGCGCCAGACCGGCGTGGCCCAGGTCTCGGACCTGATGGAAAGCGCCGATTACCCGGTTCCCGAGGATTGGGAGGATGCCTTTGCCTTCGGCCTCAGGGCCGCGCAGCTGGCCAAGCGCGCCAAGGTCTCGATCGCGGCCGGCGAGGTCTCGGTCCGCGCCATCGCCGACAGCCCGCGCGAAAAGCGCGACCTGGAGATGGCGCTGAACCGCGCCAGGCCGGCCACCGTGACGCTGACCGCCGACATCACCGCGCCGCGGCCGGTGATCGCGCCCTTTACCCTGCGCTTCGTCAAGGATGCGGCGGGTGCCCGCTTCGACGCCTGCGCCGCCGATACCGAAACCGCGCGCGACCGCATCCTGGAGGCCGGGCGCGCAGCCGGCGTGCCGGACCAGCCGCCATGCACCCTGGGCCTGGGCGTGCCCTCGCCCCGCTGGGCCGATGCCGCCGTCCCTTCCATCCGCGCCGTCGAGGCGCTGGGGGCGGGTTCCGTCACCATCTCGGATACCGATGTGGCCCTGATTGCCCCCGCCGATGTCGCAGCAGCGACCTTCGACGAGGCGGTCGGCCGGCTGGAGGCCGCGCTGCCCCCGGCCTTCACGCTGAGCGCCCGGCACGAAAAGCCCGGCGAGGTCCAGGCGGGACCGGCCGAGTTCTCGGCCATGGTCGATGCGGGCGGCGTCAGCCTGCGCGGCCGCATCACCGACGAGCGGATGCGCGACGCGGTGGAAAGCCTGGCGCGGGCGCGCTTCGGCCAGGTGGACAGCGCGCTGCGCAGCGATGCCTCGGTCCCCGAGGGCTGGACGCTGCGCGCCATCGCCGCGCTCGAGGCGCTGGACGGGCTTGCGCGCGGCGAGGCCAGGGTGACGCCCGAGCTGGTGCGCATCAGCGGCGTCTCGGGCAACCAGACCGCATCGGACCTGGCGGCGGCGCGGCTGGCGCAGCGGCTGGGTGCGGGCGCGCGCTATGAGCTGGCGATCCGCTACGACCGGCGCATGGATCCGCTTCTGGGCCTGCCCTCGGGCATCGAATGCGTGGACCGGCTGAACGCGGCGATGCAGCAATCCGAGATCGGCTTCGAGCCGAACAAATCCGTCATCGCCGGCGATCCGGGTCCGACGCTGGCGCTGCTGGCCGAGACGATGAAGCTTTGCGCGGATTTCCGCATCGAGATTGGCGGCCATACCGATTCGCAGGGGTCCGAAGGCTTCAACGCCGAACTCTCGCGCGCCCGTTCCCAGGCGGTGCTGGCGGCGATGACCGAGGCGGGGATGGATACCCGCAACATGACCGCCAGGGGCTATGGCGAAAGCCGGCCCATCGCCGACAACGACACCGATGCCGGGCGCGAGGCGAACCGCCGCATCGAGTTCCTGCTGCTGGCCGACGATCCCGTCGTCACCGAGGCCCCGGCCCCGGCCGAACTGGTCAAGGGTGTCACCGACAGTCCCGAAACCGTGGCGGCGCGGGCCGAACAGGCCGCGCGCCATGCCGCGACCGCCGCCCTCGGCCCGGCGCTGGGCGTGCCCACCGACCCCGAGGCGGCGCTGTTCGCCGCGACCGAGCCGGTGCGGCTGCTGCTGTCGGGGGTCGATCCGTCGCGCGTCGCCACCCAGCCGGCGCAAGAGGCCGCGCTGCCGGAACTGCCGGCGCTGCGGGCCGCGACGCTGCCCGCGGCCAGCCTGCTGCCCCCGCCCGCCGAGCCGGTCGAGCCCGCCGAGGCCGCCACCCGGCCGGTGCGCGAGGCGCTGGTCGGCGCCGCCACCGAGGCGGCGACCATGCCCGCGCGCGATGCCTTGCATGTGAACCGCCCGCTGCCGCGCCCCGAACCGGCCTCGGCGCCGTGATCCGCAACCCCTTGCCCTGAAGTCCCCTGCATGAACCGCACCGAATTCATCATCGCCACAGCGATCATCCTGTTCGCCGCCTTCATGCTGGGCTGGTTCGCAAGCTGGCTGGTCCACCGCCTGTCCCGCGTCACCCGCGCCGAGATGGGCGAGCTGGAGAGCATGGCCCAGCAGCTGCACGAGGCCGAGGAGCAGCGCGACCGCGCCGTGGACGCGCTGGAGACGCGCGAGGCCGACCTGGTCGCCCGACTGTCCCGCACCGAGGCCGAGCTGCGCGCCAGGCAGGCGCAGCTGCGCGAAAGCCTGACCGAGGTCGAGGAATTGCGCGACTATATCGACCGCAAGCTGGGTCGCAAGGGCTAAGCGGGCGCGTGACGGGGCTGCCGGGCCGGGGCTCTGCCCCGGACCCCGGGGTATTTGGAAAACGGAGAAAGGCGGGGCTTTCGGCGCGTTGCCGGAAATGCAGAACCGCCGGGCCAGGCCGGCGGTTTCGGTTTTCGGGCGGTCAGGTCAGACCCCGGCCTCGATGATGGCGCGGGCCAGGATCGGGATGGTGTCCTGGTTCAGCCCGGCGATATTGATGCGCGAATCGCCCACCATGTAGATGCCGAATTCTTCCTTGATGCGCTTGACCTGTTCGGGCGTGGCGCCGAGGCGCGAGAACATGCCGCGATGCTGGGCCACGAAGCCGAAACGGTCCGAACCGCTGAGGTCGCGCAGCTCGCCCGCCAGCTGCTCGCGCAGCTTGAGCATGCCGCCGCGCACCGCTTCCAGTTCGGCCATCCAGTCGGCGCGGAGTTCCGGCGTGGTCAGCACGGTCGAGACGATCTTGGCGCCGTGGAAGGGCGGGAAGGAATAGGTCTGGCGGTTCAGGAAGGCCATGGCGCCCTGGGCCAGCTCGCGGGTCGCGGCATCGGGGCAAAGCGCCAAGAGGCAGCCGGTGCGTTCGCGGTAGATGCCGAAGTTCTTGCTGCAGGAGGCCGCGATCAGCACCTCGGGGATGCGCGAGGCGATCAGCCGGGTGCCGGCCGCGTCTTCTTCCAGCCCGTCGCCGAAGCCCTGATAGGCCAGGTCGATCAGCGGCAGCGCCCCGGTCTTTTCCAGGATCGCGGCGACCTCGGCCCATTGCTCCAGCGTCAGGTTGGCGCCGGTCGGGTTGTGGCAGCAGCCGTGCAGCAGCACCACGTCGCCCTTTTTCGCCTGGGCGATGTCGGCCTTCATGCCCTCGAAATCGACGCCGCGGGTCTCGGCGTCGAAATAGCGATAGGTCTGGACCGGCAGGCCCATGAAATTCATGATCGAGACATGGTTGGGCCAGGTCGGGTCGCTGACGAAGACCCGCAGGTCGGGGTTCGCCATGCGCGCCAGTTCCAGCGCCTGCCGGATGGCGCCGGTGCCGCCGACGGTGGCCAGCGTCGCGGTGGTCTCGGGCTTGAGCCCCTCGCCCAGGATCAGCTCGCCCATGGCCTTGTGGAATTCGGGCTCGCCCGACAGGCCGGCATAGGTCTTGGTGGTCTCGGTCTCCAGCATGCGCTGTTCGGCGGCATGGACGGCGCGCATGATCGGGGTGTGGCCGGTCGCGTCCTTGTAGACCCCCACGCCCAGGTCGATCTTGCCCTGGCGGGGATCGGTCCTGAATTCGCCCATCAGGGCCAGGATCTTGTCGGGGGCCTGCGGTTTCAGATTGCCCAGCATCACGCGTCTCCGGTTGCGATTTTAAGGTCGGGGAAGCTGCCCCATTCGGCCCAGCTTCCGTCATAAAGCGAATGGTCCCGGTGCCCGATCCGTTCGAGCGCCAGGAACAGCGAGGCCGCCGTCACCCCCGAGCCGCAGGTGGTGATCACGGGTTTCGACAGGTCCACGCCGGCGGTTTCGAACTCGGCCCGGAGTGCCGCGGCCGGCTTCAGCGTGCCGTCCGCGTTGTAGAGCCGGCCGAAGGGCAGGCTTTTCGAGCCGGGGATATGGCCCGAGCGCAGGCCGGGGCGCGGCTCGGGCGCCTCGCCGCGGAAGCGTTCGGCCGAGCGGGCGTCGACGATCTCGTGATCGGCAAGCTTGCTGGCGGCGGCGACCTGGGTCACGTCGCGCACCAGCGCCGCCTGACGCTGCACGGTGATGTGGCGGTCGCGCAGGATCGGCGGCATGTCCTCGGTCTCGCGGCCCTCGGCCAGCCACTTGCCGAAACCGCCGTCCAGCACCGCCACGTCCTGTTTGCCCATCAGCTTGAAGGTCCACCAGACCCGCGCCGCCGAACGCACAGGCGAGTTGTCGTAGACCACGACCTGGTGGCCGTCGCCGATGCCCATGGCGCGCATGCGGCTGATGAACATCTCGGGCTGCGGCGCCATGTGCGGCAGCTCGCTGCGCTTGTCGGCGATCTCGTCGATGTCGAAGAAGCGGGCGCCGGGGATATGCGCGGCCATGTATTCGGCCCGCGCGTCGCGGCCCGGCTCCAGGAACCAGCTGGCGTCGATGATGCGCAGGTCGGGATCGTTCAGATGGGCCGCGAGCCAGCCGGTCGAGACCAGCACTTTCGGATCGTCGGAATCGGTGGACATCGGCCTTCCCCCCGCGCGCGCAGAAACGACACCGATGTAACCGCAGCCGCGCGGGGCGGCAAGGCTTAACCCTGCTTCAGCAAACGCTGTTTCTGCCGGTTCCAGTCGCGCTTGGCGGCGGTTTCGCGCTTGTCGGCGACCTTCTTGCCCTTGGCGACGCCGATCTTCAGCTTCACCTTGCCGCGGTCGTTGAAATACATCACCAGCGGCACCAGCGTCATGCCCTCGCGGCCGATGGCCTGCCAGAGGCGGCTGAGTTCCTTTTTCGACACCAAGAGCTTGCGGCGGCGCCGTTCCTCGTGGCCAAAGACGCCGGCCTGCTTGTAGGCGGCGATATAGGCGTTGATCAGCCACAGCTCGCCCTGTTCCACCGAGGCATAGCTTTCGGCGATGTTGGACTGGCCGGTGCGCAGGCTTTTCACCTCGGACCCGGTCAGCATGATGCCGACCTCGAGATCGCTTTCGATGAAGTAGTCGAAGCGCGCCCGGCGGTTCTCGGCGATGATCTTGTAGTTCGGGTCGGATTTCGTGGCCATGATCGGGCAGAGATAGGGCGGGGGGCCGTGGCTGTAAAGGCCGGACTGTTTCGGCCAGGCGGGCCGCGGCGGACCCGCCTGCGCCGGCCGGCCACCCTGCGGGATCAGCGCGGGACGCCGGTGCGGAAGCGGTCGAGCTGCGCCGGGGACAGGCCGCGCGTCGTTCCGGCAGGGGTGCCGAAGCAGGCCGCCTGGGTGCCGACATCCTCTCCGCTGACCCCGACCACGCCGATGTTCAGCGCAAGCTCCGCGGGGAACTGCACGATCCGCTCGCCTGCTTTTTCGAACCGGACCTCGCTGGTGGCGATCGGCGCGCCGCCTCGGGGTTCCCACAGATAGACCGTCGCCTGCGTCTCGCCCGACGCGCGCAACGTCAAATGCAGTGCGCCATAGGGCCGCCATTGGCTTGTGGTCTCGTCGATCGCCATGACCAGCGGGGGGTAGATATCCGCCTGCAGCGTGTTCTTGCCGTCGATCCTGGCGATCTCGTAGGGGCCCAGCAACCCGCTGACCATGAAGCCGTCGACATATCCGGGCTCATGCGTGCCGACCGCCATCCGCTGGAAGGCGACGCAATCGGGATAGCCGGGCGGCGGCTCCAGGACAGGTTCGCATCCCGCCAGGACCAACGGAACGAAAAGACAGATCAGCTTGCGCATTTCATTCTCCAAAGGTTTGAAAAACTTGGGAAAGCGTAATCACATCTCCGTGATTATCAATGATTCTTCCGCCTGCGGGGCTGGCGGGCTAAGCTGCCGGCGGTCCTTGAGGACCGATGGGTGCGAGGACAGGGAGGCGGCGGCGATGCGGCATGGCGGGCAGATTCTGGTTGATGCGCTGAAGGCGAACGGGGTCGGGCGGGTGTTCTCGGTTCCCGGCGAAAGCTTCCTGGCGGTGCTGGACGGGCTTTACGCCTCGGGCATCCAGAACGTCGTCTGCCGGCACGAGGGCGCCGCCGCGATGATGGCCGAGGCGCAGGGCAAGCTGACCGGGCGGCCGGGCGTGGCTTTCGTCACCCGCGGTCCCGGCGCCAGCAATGCCAGCGCCGGGGTGCATGTGGCGCGGCAGGATTCGACGCCGATGATCCTGTTCGTCGGCCAGATCGCCCGCGCCGACCGCGACCGCGACGCCTTCCAGGAGGTCGATTATCGCGCCATGTTCGGCCCGTTGGCGAAATGGGTGGCCGAGATCGACCAGACCGAGCGTATCCCGGAATATGTCTCGCGCGCCTTTCACCTGGCCATGTCGGGCCGGGCCGGCCCGGTGGTGCTGGCGCTGCCCGAGGACATGATCTCGGCCCGCGCCGAGGTGCCCGACATCGCCCCGCCGGCCGCGCCGCTTTCCGCTGTCGCCGGGGAATCGATCAAGGCCGTCGCCCAGGCGCTGGCCGGGGCCGAGCGGCCGCTGGTCGTGCCTGGCGGCACGCTGTGGTCGCAGGCGGCCGCCGACGACCTGGCGCGCTTTGCCGCAGGCTGGGGCCTGCCGGTCGCCGTGCCCTTCCGCCGGCAGAGCCATATGGACAATGCGCATCCGAACTATGTCGGCGACCTGGGCGTCGGCATGAATCCGGTGCTGGGGCAGGCGCTGTCGCAGGCGGATTGCCTGTTGTCCCTGGGCTCGCGGCTGGGCGACACGCTGACCCGCGGCTACGAGCTGATGGACCCGGTGCGCCCGCATGCGCGGGTGATCCATGTCCACCCCTCGCCCGATGAGCTGGGACATCTCTGGCGGCCCGATCCGGGGCTGGTGGCCGATCCGCGCGCGGTGGTGGCGGCGCTGGCCGCCTTGCCGGCGCCGCGGCGCTGGGACGGCTGGACCGCCGGGCTGCGCGCGGGTTACGAGGCTTGGCAGCAGCCTCGGCCCACCCCCGGCGCGGTGCGGATGGAGGCGGTGATGCGCTGGCTGTCCGACCATCTGCCGCCCGATGCGATCATCGCCAACGGCGCCGGGAACTACGCCGCCTTCATCCATCGCTATTACCGCTTTCGCCGCTGGGGCACGCAACTGGCGCCGACCTCGGGCTCAATGGGCTATGGCCTGCCCGCCGCCATCGCCGCCAAGCTGCAGCATCCTGATCGCATCGTGGTCTGCATGGCCGGCGACGGCTGTCTGCAGATGACGGTGAACGAGCTTTCTACCGCCGCCCAGCACGGTGCCGCCGTCATCGTCATCGTGGCGAACAACGGCCATTACGGCACCATCCGCATGCATCAGGAGCGCAGCTATCCCGGCCGCGTCTCGGGCACGGCGCTGGCCAATCCCGATTTCGCGGCGCTGGCCCGCGCCTATGGCGGCCATGGCGAACGGGTCGAGAGGCAGGAGGATTTCGCCGAGGCCTTCGCCCGCGCCCAGGCCGCCGGTACCCTGGCGGTTCTGGATCTGGCGCTGGACCCCGAGGCGCTGAGCACCGGGGCCACGCTCTCGGAAACCCGTGCCGCGGGCGAGGCGGCGTTGCGCCGCGCCTGACGGGCGGCAAGCGCGGCCGAGGGGCCGCAGGCGGCGGCATCAAGCCTCGCGGTCCGGATCGGGCGCCGGCTGCCGCGTGCAGGCCGAAGCCGGGCAGCCGGGCGCATGCCGGCCCGGCCAGAGCCCCCGGACATGAGGTTTCCCCGGAAAGCTCGGCCCTAGAACCCGCCGATCCAGACCAGCGCCGCGGCCAAAACCGCTGCCGCCGGCACCGTGATCAGCCAGGCACCGAGGATCATCCGCATGTAGGAGCGGCGCACCAGGTGGCGGCGACGGCGCTCTTCGGCGGGCAGGGGTGGCTGGCTGGCGGCCAGCCGCCGGTCACGCCATTCGCGGTAGAAGCCGACCCCGAACACGCCCCCCACCGCGACATGCGTGGTCGAGAGCGGCAGGCCCAGAAGCGAGGCGCCCAGCACCGTCGCCGCCGTCGCCAGCGACACGCAAAGCGCGCGCGATGCGTTCAGCCGGGTGATGCGGCTGCCGACCATATGCACCAGCCGGCGCCCGAACAGCAGGATCCCCAGCGCAATGCCCAGGCCGCCCAGCAGCAGTACCAGCCGGCCGCGCAGGGCATCGTCCCCCCCGGCCGACAGGCTGTCGAGGATGATGGTCAGCGGCGCGGCCACGTTCGATGTGTCGTTGGCGCCATGGGCAAAGCCCATGACCAGCGCCGCGGCGATCAGCGGCACCGCCAGCAACTGCTTCATCGCCAGCCGGCCGCCGGCCTCGCCGCGCGACTGCCGGTCGATGCGTCGCCGGGTATAGGCCCAGCCGAGCGCGCCGCAAGCCAGCGCCAAGACCGCATTCGCCGCCAGCCCCGTGCCATGCCAGGCCAGCTCCGCCACCCCCGCCAGCATGGCCGAGGCCAGCCCGACCACCACCGGCATCCAGGTGCGGGCGGCGGCGACGCGATCCTCGCGGTCCAGCACCAGCACACGCAGCAGCGCCATCAGCCCCGCCGCCGCCAGGCCCGAGACCAGCGGCGAGACGATCCAGCCAAAGGCGATCATGCCCATGGCCGGCCAGTTTACCGCCTCCAGGCCAAAGGTCGCCATCCCCGCCCCGGCGATGGCGCCGACCACCGAATGCGTGGTGCTGACCGGTGCGCCGAGCCAGGTGGCAAGGCTGATCCAGCTGCCCGCCGCCAGCAGCGCCGCCAGCATCATCCGCGCCGTCGCCTCGCCTTCGCCCAGCGTATTGCCGACCAGCCCCTCGGTCAGCGTGGCGGTGACGGCGCTGCCGGCGATGACCGCGCCCATGACCTCCATCGCCGCGACCAGGATGAGGCCGGCGGTCATGCCGATGGCGCCCGCGCCCACCGCCGGCCCCAGGGCGTTGGCCACGTCGTTGCCGCCGATCGACAGAGCCAGATAGGCGGCGACCGCCAGGCTGGCCGCCAGGATGCCGATGGCCGGCTGGCCGGTGAAAAGGCCGGTGCCGACATAGCTGGCGGCGGCGATGAAGATCAGCGCCAGCCCCAGCCGCAGCAAGGGCCGCGCCGAATGCAGCACCGCCCGCTCGGTATTGGTGACGCGGCTCAGATCCTTGTCGAGCGTGCGGTATTCGCGGGGTTCGCGCCTCATTCCGGAGGATGCCGCCGCTCGGCGGGCAGGCGGCGCAGGATCTGCTGCAGCCCGGTCTCGGCCACCATGCGGGCGGCGTCCTGGGGCGCGAACCAGCGGCGCTGACGCTCCTGCGCCTCGGGGAACTGCGTTTCCAGCGCCTCGACATACAGCGGAAAGACCCGCACCTCGACCGGGATGGCAAAGCCGCGGTCCTGGTCCTTGTCATAGTGATAGCGGCCGATCTCGACCTCGCCGACGCGGCCCTTGACGCCGGCTTCCTCCCAGGCCTCCTGCCGGGCGGCATCGGCCAGGCTGCGGCCGGCCATGGGCCAGCCCTTGGGCACGATCCAGCGCCCGGTGCCGCGGCTGGTGACCAGCAGCACGTCGCCGCTCGCCTCGTTCAGGCACAGCGCCGCGACCTGCATGTCGGGCGGGCGGCGGCCGATCAGCCGCGCCAGCCTTTCGCGGAACTCGACGATCATGCCGGATCCTCCGCGTCGCGGATGCGGCCGCGCATCGCCTTGACCGCGCCGCGCTGGGTCTTGGCGGCCAGCCGGCGGCGCTGGCTGCCCAGCGTCGGCCGGGTGGCGATGCGCTTGCGCGGCGCGACCAGCGCCTGGCGGATCAGCTCGGCCAGCCGCTCGCGCGCAAGCTCGCGGTTGCGGGCCTGGCTGCGGGTCTCCTCGGCCCGGATCAGCAGGGCGCCGTCCTGGGTCCAGCGCCGCCCGGCCAGCCGCTTCAGCCGCGCCTTGACCGGTGGGGCCAGATGCGGCGACCGCTCGGCCTCGAAGCGCAGTTCCACCGCGGTCTCGACCTTGTTCACGTTCTGCCCGCCCGGTCCCTGGGACCGGGTGAACTGTTCGGACAGTTCCCATTCCTCGATGGCGATCTGGTCGGTGATGCGAAGCATGGTGCGAATATGTCGCAAATCCCGGTTAAGAAAAGGCCAAGCGAATCGCGAAGCGCGCAAATTATGTCAGTGCAGCCGGATTGCCGCACTGGCCGAGGCGCCATCGGCATCCACCACCGTCAATTCGGCAAAGCCGGGGCCGGGATTGGGCAGGCTGGCCGTGGGCTGCGGCCGGGCGATGGCGGCGGGCGCGCCGTTCAGCAGGAAGGTCCAGGGCCCGCGCCCGCCCCGCGCCTTGGCAGTCAGCGGTCCTGCTGCGTCGATCTCGGCCCCGTCGGGTGGATAGGTCAGGCGCAGCGCATCAGGGGCGGCGGGGCCCGCCGCCATGGCGCTGGCCTCGCCCGGCGGGGCAAAGCGGCGCAGGGGCAGTGGCAGGGCGCTGTTCGGCAGGGTCAGCGCCTGCGGCGGAGGCGGCGGCAGCGCCACCGCGGGCAGGGCGTCGAACAGGTCGAACAGCACCGGCGCCGCCAGCTCGCCGCCAAAGGCGCCGGGCACCGGTGTGCCGTCCGGCCGCCCCAGCCAGACCGCGCCGACCCGCGCCCCATCGAAGCCGATTGCCAGCGCGTCGCGATGCCCATAGGAGGTGCCGGTCTTGTAGGCCAGCGCGCGCTGCCGCGCACCCCGCGGGGCGGGGTTCTGGCTCAGGATATGGCCGACCTGCCAGGCCGCGACCGGGCCGAACATCGGCGCGGCCAGTTCCCGGCTGCCGCCCGGCAGCGGCGACAGCGTGATGCCCCGGCCGCCGCGCGCCAGCGCCGTATAGCCCTCGGCCAGCCCCTCCAGCGTCACGCCCGCACCGCCCAGCACGATGGCCAGCCCCGGCGCCTCGCCCGGCAGGCGCAGCTCGACCCCGCCGCGGCGCAGCGCCTGGGTGATGCGGTTCGGCCCCACCGCCTCGGCCAGCTTCACCACCGGGATGTTCAGCGACCAGACCAGCGCGTTCTTCAGGCTGACGGTGCCGCGGAAATGATGGTCGAAATTCTGCGGCTGCCAGCGGCCGAAGGCGGTGGGCCGGTCCTCGATCAGCGTCTCGGGATGCGCCAGCCCGTCGTCGAAGGCCAGCCCGTAGACGAAGGGTTTCAGCGTCGAGCCCGGAGAGCGCCAGGCCCGCGCCATGTCCACGAAACCGGCCGAGGCGCCATCCGTCCAGTCCGCCGCGCCGACCTCGGCCAGGATCTCGCCCGTCCGGTGATCGGCCAGCACCACGGCCGCCGAGAGCCGCCGCCCGGCGCCGCGCACGGCGCGCGAGGCCAGCTCCTCGGCCCGGCGCTGCAGGCGCACGTCGATGGTGGTCTCGATCCGTGCCGCGCCGGGGTTTTCCCGCACCAGCCGCGCGGCCAGCAGGGGCGCCAGCGCCGGAAAGGCGCGGCGCATCCGCGGCACCGGCTCGGCCATCGCCGCCCGCGCATCGGCATCGGAGATCAGCCCGGCCCGCGCCGCCCGCGCCAGAACCCGGTCCCGCGCCGCCTTGGCGGCTGCGGGGAAACGGTCCGGCCGTCGCGTCTCGGGCGATTGCGGCAGCGCCACCAGCAGCGCCGCCTGGGCGGGCGAGAGCCGCCGCGGCTCCTTGCCGAACCATTGCAGGGATGCCGCCCGGATGCCCTCGACATTGGCGCCATAGGGGGCAAGGCGCAGGTAAAGCTCCAGGATCCCGCGCTTCTCCAGCCGCCGCTCCAGGGCCAGGGCCAGCCGCATCTGCCGCGCCTTGCCGGCCCATTGCCCGGTCGGCCCCTCCTCGATCAATCGCGCCACCTGCATGGTCAGCGTGGATCCGCCCGAAACCACCCGCCCCTGCCGCAGCGCCTGCCAGCCCGCGCGCAACAGCGCCCGTCCGTCGACCCCGGCATGGCGCTGGAACCGCTGATCCTCCCACAGCAAAAGCATGTCCAAGAACAATGGATCGACCGGCCCTGCATCCAGCCGCCAGCGCCCGTCGGCCACCTGGAAGGGCCGCAGCAAGCTGCCGTCCCGCGCCACCACCTCGACGCCGACGGGCACATCGAGCCGGGGCAGCGCGGTCGCATCGACCCAGACATCCAGCCGGTCGCGAAGCCCGGCGCCCAGCCCAAGCAGCAGCACGAAAGACATCAGCAACAGGGCGGCACGGCGCGCTCTCATGCCGGATTTATACGCCAGCACGCCCCGACAGGAAACGGTTGCTTCTTTGCTCTGAAAATACCCGGCCGGCGGTGCAGATGCGCGCGGCCGGATGGGTATTGGGGGAGCAAAGAAGACGAGCAGGCCCTGCGCGTTTCACCGTTTCTCAAATACCCCAGCAACGGGGCGCCTAGCGCGGCTCATCCTCGCCGAACAGCCCCTTCAGCCCGCGCGCGATCAGGTTGCCGACCCGCGGCCTCGGCTGGTGGATGAAGGGCAGCGGCCGGCAGACCTCCATCGCGGCGATGCCGACGCGGGCGGTCAGGGCGCCGTTCACCACCCCCTCGCCGAAGCGTTTCGAGACCTTGGCGAGCAAGCCGCCGCCGGCCACGGTATGGATCAGGTCGTCGCCGGCGGCGACGGCGCCGGTGGCGATCAGATGCGTCATCACCGTGCGCGCCAGCCGCCAGCCGCCGACAGCGCCGGCGCGGCCGCCATAGATCTCGGCCATGCGGCGGATCATGCGCAGGTTCGCCGCCAGCGCCGCGATCACGTCGGCCAGCGCCAGCGGGATCAGCGCGGTGGCGGCGGCGACGGTGCGGGCGGCGGCCTCGATCTCGCGCCGGGCCTCAAGGTCCAGGGCGGCCAGCAACTCGGTTTCGGCCAGCGCGATCAGCGTCTCGGCATCATAGGCGTCGGGCTTGCGCTCCTTGAGCCGGGTCAGCCCCCATTCCAGCTCCGGCCGGGCGCGATACAGGCCCTCCATCCGCGCCACCACATGCTGCGCGGCCTTCAGGTCGCCCGAGGCCAGCGCCGCCCCCGCCTCGCGGTTGATGCCGTCGATGGCGGCAAAGCGCGACCAGGCGCGGTATTCGCGAAACGCCATCCCCAGCGCCGCGAGGCAGAACAGCACCATCAGCGCGATGCCGATCCAGCCCAGCAGCGGATAGCTGTTCAGCAGGTCGGTCAGGTAGCGCAGCGCCGCCACGGACAAAAGGAAGGTGAACAGCGCCACCCCGGTATTGATGAAGAAGCGCGTCAGCCGCGACGGCCCGCGCCCGACCAGCCGGGCGACAAGCTGCATGGTGCGCGGCTGCGGCAGGGGCGGGGCCAGCCCGTCGTCGATCATCGGCGCATCGGCGGGCGAGGGCGCGGGTTCGCCCTCGCGCCACTCGGCCCGCGGCGCCTTGCGGTCGCGCTGGTCGGGGCGGGTCGGAGCCACGGCCAGGGGACCGGGCCGCTCCGGTCCGGCACCAGGACTCGGGGCGGCGCCCGTCGCCTGCGCGGGGCTGGCGGCCGCGGCCTGTTCGCCCTGCGCCTCGCCCATCTCCTTCAGCACCGGCCCGCGCCGTTTCGGAGGTTCAGCCATGGCGCTCTCCTATAGCCTGTCGCCGATCAGGAACTCGGCCGCGCGGTCCAGCCGGATATGCGGCGGCCCGTCGCCCGGCCGCAGCGTGCCGGGCGCCGGGGCGAAATCCATGATCGCGTAATCGCCCTCCAGCCAGCGGGTCGCGCCCTGGCTTGCCGGCACCAAGAGCTCGGCCGGATTGGCCGGCAGCTCGCCCGGATAGAAGGCCGCCTGCCGCCCGTCCATCAGCGTGCCGCGCACCGCGGGCAGCTCCTCGCCTGCCTCTCGGATCATCTCTTCGGTGGTGGTGCGCAGCGAGGCAATGGACATGGCCTCGGTCCGCGCGCCCGAGAAATCGGCGCGGTCGCGGGCCTCGCGCAGCATGGCGGCGGTGATCGCGGTCAGGCGCGGATGCTGGATGTGGTGCAGGTGGTCGGCCTTGGTCGCGGCGAACAGGATCCGCCCCACCCGGCGCGAGCCCAGAAGCTGCGCCAGCCAGCCGGCGCGGCCGGGGCGGAAGGCGGTCAGGATGTCGGCCATGGCGCGGCGCATGTCCTCGACCGCCTGCGGCCCGGCATGGATGGCGCCCAGCACGTCCATCAGCACCACCTGCCGGTCGATGCGGGCGAAATGGTCGCGGAAGAACGGCTTCACCACCCGCGCCTTGTAGGCGCCGAAACGGCGCGCGAACTCGCGCCCCAGGGACGTCGCCTGCATCTCGTGCGGCAGGGGGGTGAAGGTCAGCGCCGGCGAGCCGTCCAGCTCCCCCGGCATCAGGAAACGGCCGGGGGTGCAGTCCGACCAGCCCGCCTCGCGCGCCAGGTGCAGGTGCCTCGTATAGGCCGCGGCCAGCGCCTGCGCGGCGGTCTCGTCAAAGCGGCCCGGCTCGGTCGCCGCCAGCGCGGCGCGGAAATCCCCGGCACCGGGACGAGCGGCCATGCGCTCCAGAACCTCTTGCGACCATTGGTCGAAATCCTTCTCTATCAGCCGCAGGTCCAAGAGCCACTCGCCCGGATAGTCCACGATGTCAAGATGCAGCACCTGCTGGCCGCGCCAGCCGGCGATCAGCCCGCGCGGCTGGATGCGCAGCGACAGACGCAGCTGGCTGACATGGCGGGTGCCCTCGGGCCAATGCGGGTCGGGGCCGGTCATCGCCGCCAGATGCCGCTCGTAATCGAAGCGCGGCACGGTGTCGTCGGGCTGCGGCTGCAACCACGCCGCCTTCAGCGAACCGTCGGCCGCGGCCCGCAGCGCCGCCATGCGCCCGCGATCCAGCAGATTCGCCACCAGCGAGGTGATGAACACGGTCTTGCCGGCCCGCGACAGCCCCGTCACCCCCAGCCGGATCACCGGGTCCGAGATGCCCAGGCCCTGCATCAGATCGTCGGCGATACCCATTCCGTCCCTCGCTTTGGCCGGGTCAAGATAGGCAGGCCGGCGGCGGATGTGTAGGGGCACCTCTTTTCGCCCCGACGGCGCTTTGCCATAAGGCGGGGATGCAGCTGCCCATCGACGCCGTATTGCCCGACCTGACCGCCGCGCTGGCCGCGCATGGCCGTGCCGTGCTGATGGCGCCGCCCGGCGCCGGCAAGACCACCCGCGTCCCCCTGGCGCTGCTGCCCGCGATTTCCGGCCGCATCCTGATGCTGGAGCCGCGCCGCCTTGCCGCCCGCGCCGCGGCCGAGCGCATGGCCGAGACGCTGGGCGAGCCCTTGGGCCGCACCGTCGGCTATCGCATCCGCGGCGAGGCGGTGGCGGGCACCCGCATCGAGGTGGTGACCGAGGGCATCCTGACCCGGATGATCCAGTCCGACCCCGAGCTTTCCGGCATCGGCTGCGTGATCTTTGACGAATTCCACGAGCGCAGCCTGAACGCCGACCTTGGCCTGGCCCTGGCCTGGGAGGCGCGGGGGGCGCTGCGGCCCGACCTGGCGCTGCTGGTGATGTCGGCGACGCTGGATGCAGAGCCGGTCGCGGCGCTGATGGAGGGCGCGCCGGTCATCCGCTCGGAAGGTCGCGCCTTTCCGGTCGAGACGCGCTGGCTGGACCGCCCCCTGCCCGCGGGCGCCCGGCTGGTCTCCGAGGCGGCGCGGCTGATTACCCAGGCCGAGGCGGCGACGCGCGACACCGGCGGCACCATCCTGGCCTTCCTGCCGGGCGAGGGCGAGATCCGCCGCGTCCAGGCCATGCTGGACGTCGATGCCGAAGTGCTGCCGCTTTACGGCGCCATGGATTTCAAGGCGCAGCGCGCCGCCCTGCAACCCCCGGGCGGGCGGCGGCGGATCGTGCTGGCGACCGCGATCGCGGAAACCTCGCTGACCATTCCCGACGTGAAGGTGGTGGTCGATGCCGGCCGGGCGCGGCGGGCGCGCTTCGATCCCGGCTCGGGCATGTCGCGGCTGGTGACCGAGCGCGTCAGCCGCGCCGAGGCCGAGCAGCGCCGCGGCCGTGCCGGCCGCGTCGCGCCGGGCATCTGCTATCGGATGTGGGCGCGGGCCGAAGAAGGCGCGCTGCCCGCCTTCGCCCCGCCCGAGATCGCCGTGGCCGACCTGGCCGGGCTGGCGCTGGAACTGGCGATCTGGGGCTCGGACGGGCGCGACCTCGCCTTCCTGNGCGCGGGCCGAAGAAGGCGCGCTGCCCGCCTTCGCCCCGCCCGAGATCGCCGTGGCCGACCTGGCCGGGCTGGCGCTGGAACTGGCGATCTGGGGCTCGGACGGGCGCGACCTCGCCTTCCTGACGCCGCCGCCCGAGGCGGCGCTCTCCGAGGCGCGGGCGCTCTTGCGCGACCTCGGCGCGCTGGACGGGGACAACCGCATCACCCCGCACGGCCGGCGTCTGGCGCCGCTGCCGCTGCATCCGCGACTGGCGCATATGCTGGTCACGGCCGGGCGCGAGGCCGCCGACCTCGCCGCGCTGATGGCCGAGCGCGACCCGCTGACCGGCGCACCCGCCGACCTGACCCTGCGGCTGGCGGCGATCCGCGACCTGCGCGCCTATCAGGACCGCCACCCCTGGCCGGCCAACCCCGGCACGCTGCACCGCATCCGCGACGAGGCGAAACGCCTGCGCCGCATGGCGGGCGAGGGCGCCGGCCTGTCGCCGGGCGCCATGGCCGCGCTGGCCTATCCCGACCGCATCGGGCTGCGCCGCAAGGGCGAGCAGCCGCGCTATGTGCTGTCGGGCGGCAAGGGCGCGGTGCTGCCCGAGGGCGACGCGCTGGCCGCACAGCGCCTGATTGTCGCGACCGACCTTGACGGCGATGCGCGCGAGGCCCGCATCCGCATGGCGGTGGCGGTGGATGAGGACGAGATCCGCGCCCTGTTCCCCGACCGCATCGAGACCGTCGAGCTGGTGGAATGGTCCCGCCGCGACAGCCGCGTCCTTGCCCGCCGGCAGGAACGCCTTGGCGCGCTGGTGCTGGCCGACCGGGCGCTGGACGATCCCGACCCGCAGGCGCTGGCCCGCGCCGCCTTCGAGGGGCTGCGCGCGACCGGGCTGACCTGGAGCCCCGGCGCCGCGCGGCTGCGGGCACGGGTCGCGCTGATCCCGGAACTCGGCCCGGTCGATGACGAAAGCCTGCTTGCCGATCCCGACTGGCTGCTGCCCTGGCTGGGCAAGGTGCGGACCCTGGCCGACCTGCGCGGGCTGGACCTGAGCGAGGCGCTGAAGGCGCGCATCGGCTGGGACGGCCAGCGCCGGCTGGATCAGGCGGCGCCGGCGCATTTCGTCACGCCGCTGGGCCGCAGGGTGCCCATCGACTACGACCACGAGACACCCTCGGTCGAGCTGAAGCTGCAGGAACTGTTCGGCCTGTCGCGCCATCCGGTGGTCGGCAACCGGCCCTTGCGCATCACCCTGCTGTCGCCCGGCGGCAAGCCCGTCGCGGTGACCACGGACCTGCCGGGTTTCTGGGCCGGGGGTTACGGCGATGTCCGTAAGGACATGCGCGGCCGCTATCCGCGCCATCCCTGGCCGGAAAACCCGCTGGAAGCCGACCCGACCACTCGCGCCAAGCCGCGCGGAACCTGATCATTTCACCGTTTCCCAAATACTCCGGCAACCGCGCAACCTAGACCGGCTTCAGCCCCTTCAACCGGAAGGCCAGCACGATCATCGCCACGCCGATCAGCAGCGCGAACAGGCCGATCAGCCAGGCGATGCCCAAGAGCCCCGCGGCCGGCACCAGCGCCATCAGCACGCCCCAGACGACCAGCAGCAAGCCGCTGAGCCCCAGCGCCCATTCGCCCTCGATCTCGTCCCGCAGCCGGAGGGCGGCGATGATGCGCAAGACGCCGGCGACCACGCCCCAGGCGGCCATCCAGATGATGAAGGCCAGCGCCGTCGCCGCCGGCCAGAACAGCGCCATTAGGCCGATGATGATCGACAGGACGCCGTCCAGCCCCCAGGCCCACCAGCGGTCGTCCTCCGCCTTGCGCCGGAAGGCCGTGACGATCGCCATCACCCCGTCGAAGATCGCATAGGCGCCAAAGACCAGCAGCAGGGCATAGACGGTCAGCCCCGGCCAGATCAGCGCCATCAGGCCGAACAGGATCGCCGCGATGCCGCGCAAGAGCGGCATCCACCAGTGATCGGCCATCACCCGGATCAGGTTTTCCATCGCCGCACCTCTTGGATCATACCATGCGCGCGATTAGACCGCATACCCGTGCAGGGTACAAATGCCTGGCGAGGCGGGGGCATGCGGCACAAATTTGTCCGTTTTGTCCTTGCCCTGTTCCCGCACCGGGAGCCATGGTCCGGGGAAAGAGGGTAGCAATGGGCGCAGGCAATACCGCGAGGCCGGTTTCCGCGATGCGGCTGGTGATCCATTTCTTCGGGGTCTGGTTTGGGGGGATGGTCCTGTTCGGGCTGCTGGCCTTCATGGCGGCGGGTCATGGCATCGAGTTGCGGAACGACGCGGCGGGCCTGATCCTGGTCTTCATCGCGAGCCTGACCTCGGGTCATCTCTGGTATCGCCGCGAAAACGCCGTTCCCGCGCCGGGGCGGATGTTGCGGGCCGCGCTGCTCTGCATGCTGTTCTTGGCGATCTTTCACGCCGCGGTGATCGTGGCGATCCCGGCCCGTATCCCGCAATTTCCGGCCTTTGGCCGGCTATCGCAATCCGGGCGCGAGATGCTTTGGGTCGTGCTGGCGGGGGCGGCGCTGTTCTTGGTGCCGGTCGCCCGCATCGGACTGGGCCTGGGCATCCGCCAGGGCTGCAAGGCGGCGGAAAAGGTCGCCGAACGGGCTGCCCGCAAGGTTGCCCGGCAGGGCTAGCCCAACCGCTCGGGCAGGGTCATGCCGCGCAGGATCTCGGCCGCGGGCATCGGGCGCTTCCCTTCGCGCTGCGCCTCCAGCACCTCGATGGCGCCCTCGCTGCAGGCGATGGTGAAGCCCGACAGCACCCGGCCCGGCGCGCCCGGACCGGCGGCGAGGCGCGAACGCAAGAGCTTCACCCGCTCGCCCCCGATCAGGCACCAGGCGCCGGGAAAGGGCGAGAGGCCGCGGATCTGCCGGTCGACCTGCGCGGCCGGCCGCGTCCAGTCGATCCGCGCCTCGGCCTTGTCGATCTTTTGCGCATAGGTCACGCCCTCGGCCGGCTGCGGCCGGGCGGGCAGGGGCAGGCGGTGCAGGGTCTCGACGATCAGCGCCGCACCCATCTCGGCCAGCCGGTCGTGCAGGTCGGCGGTGGTGTCCTCGGGGCCGATGGCGGTGCGCGCCTCGGCCAGCACCGGGCCGGTATCCAGCCCCGCCTCCATCTGCATGATGGCGACGCCGGTCTCGGCATCGCCGGCCATGATCGCCCGATGGATCGGCGCCGCCCCCCGCCAGCGCGGCAGAAGCGAGGCGTGGATGTTCAGGCAGCCCAGCCGCGGCGCCTCTAGCACCGCCGGCGGCAGGATCAGCCCGTAGGCCACCACCACCGCCACATCGGCGGCGAGCGCGGCGAAATCCGCCTGGTCCTGCGGCGCTTTCAGCCGCTCGGGCGTGCGGACCGGCAGGCCCAGTTCCTCGGCGGCGCGATGCACGGGCGAGGGGCGGGGCTTCTGTCCGCGCCCGGCCGCGCGCGGCGGCTGGGAATAGACCGCGACGACCTGGTGCCGCGCGGCGATGGCCCGCAGCGCCGGGACCGAGAAATCGGGTGTGCCCATGAAGATGACGCGCATCGCTGCCCTCCGTTGTCCTTGCCGCCTCATATCCCGGTCGCGGGCGCGGCAAAACCCTGCATGAAGGCGCGGATGTCGCGGGTGGCCTGCGCCCGTGCTGCCGGGTCGAACTCCAGCGGCGAGAGCGACGAGCGTTCGCGCTGGTCGAAGCCGTGATTGATGCCGGGATAGGTGATGACGGCCAGATGCGCGCCCTGCGCGACCAGATCCTCGCCCATCCTCTGGCAATCGGCGGAATCGGTGATCGAATCCAGCTCGGCCAGCAGCATCAGCCCCTGCACATGGCCGGGCCACGGTCCCTTGGCCGCGCCGTTCAAGAGGCCGCAATAGGGATAAAGCAGCACCACCGGGCCAAGCGGCGCGGCCAGGCTGCCGCGCGGCGCGGGCCAGGCGGTCAGGCCGGGCGGCGGCTCGTCCTCGCCGAGCGCGCGCAGCAGTTCCATCACCGTCCAGCCGCCATGCGAGGCGCCGAGCAGCGCCACATCCGAGGCGTCGATGCCCGGCATCCGCCGCAGCGCCGCCAGCGCCACGGCCAGGTCTCCGGCGCGCTCGGCCCCCGGCAGCACCTGCCCGGCGCAGAGCGCCCGCCAGGCCTGCGCCTTGTCCAGCAGCCGCGGCGCATGGCTGTCCAGGATCAGCGCCGCCCGGCCCATGGCCACGAATTGCTGCGCCCAATAGTCCATGTTGTCATGCACGCCGTCGCAGCCCGACAGCAGCACCGCGGCGGGATGCGGGCCGGGACTGTCCGGCCGCAGGATGCGCCAATGCGGTTCCAGCCGGGCCAGCCGCTCGGCCGGGGTCTCGGTCGCGGGCTGCCAGCCGGCATAGTTGCGCGCCGTGTTCAGCGCCAGCGCCAGGGCCACCAGCCCCAGCAGCGCCGCCGCAAGGATCAGCCGTTTGCGCATCCGAGTCGCCCTTCCTGGCCGCAGATCGCCTTGAGCCGTTCGGTATCGGCCGCCGTCCAGCCCGCGGGCGCGGTGACCGCCACCCAGCCGTCGATATAGTCGCGGGCGTGATAGCTATGGCCGAAGCCCGGCGGCGCCGAGGTCGAGACCAGCATGTCCACCGCCAGCTGCAGCTGCGTCACCACCGGGGTAAAGCGCAGCCGGGGCGAGACATCGGGCGCCGGCGCCTCGCGCATCCATTCCGGCGCCCGCCACAGCGAGGCCGGATCGTAGAACACGATCGGATCGCTGGCATATTGCAGGAACAGGATGCGCAGCCGCCCCCAGGGCCGGCCGATGCGGTCGGGCGGCGCGTATTGGCTGGCATAGCGGATCACCTCGCCCTCATCCAGCTCGGGCAGGACGAAGCGGCTGCCGGGCTGGCGCGCGCCGTTGGCCTGCCGCCACAGGGTCGAGGTAAAGGGCGGGCCTACCCAGAAGGCGCCGGCGACCGGCTCGTTCATCATCTGGAACGGGTTGAAGGCATACATGGACGACCAGGCGCCCAGCGAGATGCCGTGCAGATACAGGCGCGGCCGCCGGTCCGGGGGCTGGTGGCGCCAATGCTCGTAGACCGCGCGCATCAGCGCCGTGGTCTGCTCGAGGCCGGATTCGGTCTCGAAGATCAGCGCCAGCGGGCTTTGCAGATAGGAATATTGCACCGCTACCGTCGCCACGTCGCCGCCATGCATGTATTCCAGCGCGTCATAGCTGGCCGGGTCCATCCAGCCGGTGCCGGTGGGGCTGGCCAGCACCAGCACCTTGCGCTCGAAGGCGCCCACCCGCAGCATCTCGTCCAGCGCCAGCCGGGCGCGGGCCTCGGGGCTCTTGTCCTGGGCCAGGCCGACATAGATGCGCAGCGGCTCCTTGGCCGGGTGGCCGGTGAAGCCCGAGATGGCGCGGGCGCGCGGCCCGCCCAGCACGAAGTCGCGCCCCGGCTTGCCCATCAGCTCCCAGTCGATGCCGGACGCGGCCGAGCCGGGCTGCCAGGATTCGGCGGGTGCTGGCACGCTGGGATCGGTCAGGTGCTGGGCCGCGGCATAGGAACTGTCGGCGATGCGCATCGCCCCGTTCACCACCCCGTCGCGGGTCAGCGTCACCACGATCAGCGCCGCCAGCAGCAGGCCCAGCACATTGGCGCTGCGCACCGGGATATAGCGCGCCAGCCGCAGCCGCAGCAGGTCGAACAGCGCCTGGATCGCCTTGCCGATCACGAACAGCGCCAGGAACACCGCCAGCGCCAGGGCCAGCATCTTGGCGGTATTGTTCACCTCCAGGTCCGGCATGCCCATGCGGGCGCGGATGCTGTTCTGCCATTCGCCCGACAGGATCACCCCGCGGCCCAGCAGGACCAGCACCGGCACCGCCAGGACCGCATGGGCGATGCGCGCCGGCCGGCCCCGCAGCACCGGCAGTTCCAGCGCCCGCCACAGCGCCAGCAGGAACTGGGTCATCACATAGCCCGCCGCCATCGAGACACCGGCCAGCACGCCCTGCATCAGCCAGTCCCTCGGGATCAGCGAAGGCGTGAGCGAGGCGGCGAAGAACAGCAGACCGGCAAGAAGGGGCAGCACGGAAAACATCTCTGGCCTGGCGTCCCTCGGGCTATGCCCGCACGGGCGGCGGGCAGGTGGCAGCGGGAAAGGGCTCCGGCCCCAGGATGCACAGGGGGCGGGGCCTGTCGGAGGGCGCGTTCCCTCCGCCCGTTCGCCCCCGAGGTTAAGGGGGCGGGGCGGCAAAGAAAAGCGCTTGCCGTCGCGGTCCCCTTCCCGCGCCCCGCGCCGCACCCGGCTCCTTGCGTGCAGAAAGCCCGAGCTTCACCCGCTGGTGAAGGCGGGTCTGGGCTTCGGTCGTGTCGCGCTCGGTCCTGACGCTGATGCCCGTCATTGAAAATCCCCCGTTTCAGCGCGATATTCGTGGCGTGGGCGAGCCAGACAGGTGATGTGTCCAGATAGCCCTCCGCGCGACGGTCGGATCACCCCGGCCGTCATTTTCGTTTCCAGCGCGATTTCCCGCCGCGCCTGGATACCATTGGCGTCGGGGATGCCCATGCGGTCCTGCTGCGCCAGGCAGATCGTGACAGGTTCCCACCCCCGCTCACCGCGCGCAGAAAACCCTCGTCCTCCAGCGCCGCGCCGGCGGGCAACTGCCCCGGCCGCTTGCGCAGAAAGCCCTTTCACCGTTTTCCAAATACCCCTGCGGCCTTGCACTCTCCCCAGCGCGCCCAAATGGGGCGACAGCGGTTCCAGCTAGACCCGCGCTGTGCGTGGCGCGCGATCCGGTCAGCGGCGGGCCAGCTTGGCCGATTTCGCCACCAGCATCTTGCGGCGCAGGGGCGAAAGGTGATCGACATAAAGCCGCCCGTTCAGGTGGTCGATCTGGTGCTGCACCGAGGTCGCCCAGAGGCCGACGAAATCCCGCTCCTCGATCTCGCCATCGGCATTGAGGAAACGCACGGTGACGGCGCGCGGCCGCTCGATCCGGGCCGAGACGCCGGGCAGGTTCGGACTGGCCTCCTCATGGGCGCGCAGCTGCACGCTGGCGTGCAGGATCTCGGGATTGGCCATGCGCAGGGCCTGGCCGCGCTTGTCGGATGCGTCCACCACCGCCAGACGCTGCATGATGCCGATCTGCGGCGCGGCAAGGCCGACGCCGGGCATCGCCTCCATCGTGTCGATCATGTCGTCCCAGATCATCCGCACGGTCTCGGTGATCGCGGGAACCGGCTCGGCCGGCATGTGCAGGCGGCGGTCGGCATAGGGCAGGAAGGGGCGGACGGTCATCGGGGCGGCCTTGTCAGGGATGGCCGCCCGGCTACCACGGCGGGGAATGAAGGTAAATCCGGCCCGGACTGTCCACCCGCCGCGAATCGCGCCGGACATGGAAGGCGCCCTGCCCATAGGCACGCCATTCGTCGTGGGACGGCTGGCATCCTTCGCGGCGGCGGGCCAGCCGCCGGCCGAGCCAGAGGCCGGCGAGAAAGCAGAGAATCTGGGACAGCGGGAACAAGCGGCGACTCCGGCGGCGGCATCTGCTCCCCCGGTCTATCGCGAAACGGTTAAGGCCGGCTTAACGCACGGTGGAATCCCGGCCGTCCAGCGCATCGAGGATCAGCCGGCCGTCCAGATGGTCGGCCTCGTGCTGGGCGATGCGGGCCTCGATGCCGGCCAGGGTCAGCAATTGCAGCGTCCCCATCAGGTCGAAGCAGCGCATCGAGACCGTCACCGGCCGGCTTACCGCAGCCGGCCGGCCGGGGATCGAGAGGCAGGCTTCCTCCAGGGTCTCGACCATGCCGCCCAGGGGCAGGATTTCGGGGTCGAGAACCACGCGGGGCAGGGGCGCGCCGGCCTTCCAGCCGTGATCCATGACGAAGATGCGCCAGCACTCGCCGATCTGCGGCGCGGCCAGGCCGCGGCCGCCGGCGTCATACATGGTCGCCAGCAGGTCGGCCGCAAGCTGCGAAAGCGCGTCCCAGCCCAGCCGCCCCACCGGCGCGCAGACCTGGCGCAGCGCCGGGTGGGGATGGACCAGGATCGGGCGGATGCGCCCGCGGGCGGCCAGCGCGGCGGGGTCGGGCCCCCTGGACGCCTGCGCGGCATCCTGGCCCGACAGGGGCTCAGGCACGGCCGCGCTCGCGCTTAAGCTTGACCATCTTGCGGGTGATCATCTGGCGCTTGATCGGGCTGAGGTAGTCGATGAACAGCTTGCCGTCGAGATGGTCGATCTCGTGCTGGGCGCAGGTGGCCCAGAGCCCCTCGAAATCCCGCTCATGCGTCTTGCCGTCCAGGCCGAGCCAGCGCACCTTGACCTCGGCCGGCCGCGTCACGTCGGCATATTGCTCGGGGATCGACAGGCAGCCTTCCTCGTAGGTGTTCAGCGCCTCCGAGCGCCAGGTGATCTCGGGGTTGACCATGACGATGGGGTTGCGCGGCGCCTCGGGATCCTTTTCGCAATCCATGACGTAAAGCCGCGACAGCACGCCCACTTGCGGCGCGGCCAGACCCACGCCCGGCGCGTCATACATGGTGGCCAGCATGTCGGCGGCCAGGGTCTCGATCTCGGGGGTGATGCGGGCCACGGGCTCGCAGGGCTTCTTCAGCCGCGGATCGGGGTGGAGGATGATGCTGCGCAATGTCATGACCGTGATCTAGGGCAAGCCTTGGCCTTGCGCAACAAGCCGCTATGCTGCCCCCGAACAGAAAGCGCCCGAACGGAAAACGAGGGGAAACCATGGTCCAGCCCGATTTCGACGAGATCATCGACCGCACCGGCACCCATTGCTCGAAATGGGACGACATGCAGGCGATCTACGGCGTTTCGCCCCAGGACGGGATCGCGATGTGGGTCGCGGACATGGATTTCCGCCCGCCGGCCTCGGTGCAGCGCGCGGTCGAGGCGATGGCGGCGCATGGCGTCTATGGCTATCCCGGCGCCAACCCGGCCTATCTCGAGGCGATCCGCTGGTGGATGGAGACACGCCACGGCTGGCAGATCGAGCCGGACTGGATCCTCTCGGCGCATGGGCTGGTCAACGGCACGGCGGTCTGCGTCGATGCCTTCACCCGGCCGGGCGACCGGGTGATCGTCATGACCCCGGTCTATCACGCCTTCGCCCGCGTCATCCGCGCGTCAGGCCGCGAGGTGGCCGAGTTCCCGCTGGCCATCCGGGATGGGCAGTATCGCATGGACTGGGAGGGCTGGCGGAAGCTGCTGACCGGGCGCGAGCGGATGCTGATCCTGTGCTCGCCCCACAATCCCGGCGGCAGGGTCTGGAGCGCCGAGGAACTGCGCGAGGTCGCCGATTTCTGCGCCGCCCATGACCTGATCCTGGTCTCGGACGAGATCCACCACGACCTGGTCCTGCCCGGCAGCCCGCGCCATTCGGTGCTGGCGACCGTCGCGCCCGAGGCCGCGCCGCGGCTGGTGACGCTGACCGCCGCCACCAAGACCTTCAACATCGCCGGCGCCCATATCGGCAACCTGATCGTGGCCGACGAGGGGCTGCGCAAGCGCCTGCAAACCCGGTTGATGGCCCTGGGCATCTCGCCCGGCCTGTTCGGGCCGGGCATGGTCGCCGCTGCCTATTCGCCCGAGGGCGCGGCCTGGGTCGATGCGCTGGTGGCCTATCTGGACGGCAACCGGCGGTTGTTCGACGAGGGCGTGAACATCATTCCCGGCCTGCGCTCGATGCCCTTGCAGGCGACCTACCTCGCCTGGCTCGACTTCTCGGGCACCGGCATGGAGCGCGCCGAGTTCACCCGCCGGGTCGAGCATGGCGCCCGCATCGCCGTCAACCACGGCGGCAGTTTCGGCACCGGCGGCGAGGACTTCCTGCGCTTCAACATCGCCACGCCCCGCGCCCGGGTGGCCGAGGCCGTGGCGCGGCTGCAAGAGGCGTTCCGCGACCTGCAATGAGACGGCTGGGCGGGCTCTTCTCGGTGCTGTGCCTGGCGGCGGTGCTCTGGGGGCTGTGGCTGATCTGGGCGCCGCAGCCCGCGCCCGTCCCGGTGCCGCAGCCGCCGGCGGCCGGCTGGCACTGGCCGCGCCTGCCCGATCTGCGCCTGCCCGAGTTCCGGCTGCCGCGCATCACCCTGCCGCCGGTCTTCCAGCGCCCGCCGGCAAGGCCGGAGGCGCCCATCGCCTCGCCGGTCCAGCGCATCCTGGTCGAGAAATCCGCCCGCCGCATGACGGTGTATCAGGAAAGCGGCCCGCCCCGGACCTTCCGCATCGCCCTGGGCTTCGCGCCCGAGGGCGACAAGAGCCGCGAGGGCGATGGCCGCACGCCCGAGGGCATTTTCCGCATCGACCGGCTGAACCGGCAAAGCGCCTATCACCTGTCGCTGGGCATCGACTATCCGCAGCCCCGCCACCGCGAGGCGGCGCGCCGGCTAGGCGTCAGCCCCGGCGGCGACATCATGATCCACGGTCAGCCGAACCAGCTGCCCGACGGCTTTCGCGTCAAGGGCGACTGGACCGCCGGCTGCATCGCCGTCGACAATGCCGAGATCGAGGAGATCTTCGCCCATGCCCGCATCGGCACCGAGGTCGAGATCCGGCCCTGAGCCGTGACGCGGCGCGACGCCTTGCCGCAGCCCTTGCCCAAGGATAAGGCAGGGGCATGACGTTTCACCGCTACGCCCCGCATCTGCGCGCGACGCTCGCGCTCGGGCTGCCGCTGGTCGGCAGCCACCTGGCGCGCATGGCCATCCATGTCGCCGATACCGTCATGGTCGGCTGGTACGGGGTCGAGGAGCTGGCGGCGCTGGTTATCGCCGTGTCCTTCTTCAACATCCTGTTCTTCCTGGGCATGGGCTTCGGTATCGGCGTCATGGGGCTGATCGCCACCGCCATCGCGCGGGGCGACGAGGTCGAGGTGCGCCGCTCGGCCCGGATGGCGCTGTGGCTGTCGCTGGGTTTCGCCGTGGCGGTGATCCCGGCCATGTGGCATTCCGAGCCGATCCTGCTGGCCATCGGCCAGGAGCCGGTGGTGGCGCGGCTGGCGCAGGACTACCTGCGCATCGCCGGCTTCGGCCTGATCGCGATGCTGTGCCAGCTGACGCTCAACAGCTACCTGGCGGCGATGGAGCGGCCGCAGGTGGTGCTGTGGATCACGCTGGCGGGTCTGCCGCTGGTGATCGTGCTGAACTGGCTGCTGATCTTCGGCAATCTGGGCGCGCCGGAACTGGGGGTGCGGGGCGCCGCCATCGCCGCCATCGCCGTGCAGTTTTCGCAGCTTCTGGCGATCGCCGCCTATGCGGCCTGGCTGCCGGCGGCGCGCAAATACCAGCTGTTCCGGCGCTTCTGGCGCCCCGACTGGGCGGGGATGCGGGCGGTCTTCGTGCTGGGCCTGCCCATCGGGCTGACCATGGTGGCCGAGGGCGGGCTTTTCGTCGGCTCGAACGTGATGATGGGCTGGATCGGCACGCGCGAGCTGGCCGCGCACGGAATCGCGCTGCAGCTCGCCTCGCTGACCTTCATGCTGCATCTGGGCATGTCGAATGCCGCCACCGTGCGCATCGGCCAGGCCAAGGGCCGGGGCGACGGCCGCTGGATGCGCGACGCCGGCGTGACGGTGACCGCGGTTTCGGTGGTGATCGCCGCGCTGGCCATGGCGGCTTTCGAGCTGTTCCCGCGCCAGCTGGTCGGGCTCTACCTGGATGCCTCGGATCCCGAGACCCCGGCCATCGTCGGGATCGCGGCCGGACTGCTGTTCTATGCCGGGCTGTTTCAGCTGACGGATGCGATGCAGGTGATTGGGCTGGGGCTGTTGCGCGGGGTGCAGGACACGCGCGTGCCCATGGTGATCGCGGCCATCAGCTATTGGCTGGTAGGCATCCCGGTGGCCTACGGGCTGGCCTTCGTCGCCGGGATGGGCCCGGCCGGCCTGTGGCTGGGGCTGGTCGCGGGGCTGAGCCTGGCCGCGGTGCTGCTGATGCGCCGCTTCTGGCGCGGCTTCGCGCGCGGGGACTGGACCCGCGAGGCGCGCGCGGTCTAGTCTGACGCGGCAAGAGATCGAGAGGTTCGCCATGCGCCCGGTTTTCGTCCAGTTCCGCTGCTCGCCCGGCAAGACCTACGAGGTCGCCGATGCGATCTATGACCGCGAGATCGTCAGCGAGCTTTACTCGACCTCGGGCGATTACGACCTCTTGGCCAAGATCTACGTGCCCGAGAACCAGGATGTCGGGCATTATCTCTCCGAAAAGCTGTTCGACATCCCGCATATCGTGCGCACGCTGACGACGATCACCTTCAAGGCGTTCTAGGGGCAAGGCTTTCCAGGGGGTGTCCCCGCCGCGCCTGCTGCGCCCTGGGGCTTCGCCCCGTTCGTCGCTGAAAAAGGTCCGGCGGACCTTTTTCCGGGCGCTCCTCACCCCCCAGGATATTTGTCCAAGGAAGAAGCCGGCAGGCCGGCGCGGCCCTTGCGCAGGGGCGGAGTTTGGGGTTTCTGTGGCGCCATGATGCGCTTTCGCTTTGCCCCCATTCCCGCCGCGCTGCCCGCGACCGTTCCCTTCACCGGCCCCGAGACGCTGGAGCGCCGCCGTGGCGCGCCGTTCCGCGCCCGGCTGGGCGCCAACGAGAACGGCTTCGGCCCCTCGCCCAGGGCGGTCGCGGCCATGGCGCGGGCGGCGGCGGAGGTCTGGAAATACGGCGATCCCGACACCCACGACCTGCGCCATGCGCTGGCCGCGCATCACGGCGTCGCACCCGAGAACATCATGGTCGGCGAGGGGATCGACGGGCTCTTGGGCCTGCTCGTGCGGCTGATGGTGGCGCCGGGCGAGGTGGTGGTCAGTTCGGACGGGGCCTATCCGACCTTCAACTATCACGTGGCGGGTTTCGGCGGCCGGCTGGTCAAGGTGCCCTATCGCGACGATGCCGAGGATCCCGAGGCGCTGGCCGCCGCCGCGCATCGCCATGGCGCGCGCCTGGTCTATCTGGCGAACCCCGACAACCCGATGGGCAGCTGGCATCCCGGCCGGCGCATCGAGGCCATGCTGGGCGCCCTGCCCGAGACGAGCCTGCTGGTTCTGGACGAGGCCTATGCCGAATTCGCTCCCGCCGATGCCATCCCCCGCATCGAGCCCGAGGACGCGCGGGCGATCCGTTTCCGCACTTTCTCCAAGGCCCATGCCATGGCAGGGGCGCGGATCGGCTATGCCATCGGCCCGGCGGAACTGATCGCCGGCTTCGACCGCATCCGCAACCATTTCGGCATCGGCCGCATCGCCCAGGCCGGCGCGCTGGCCGCGCTGGAGGATCGCGACTGGCTGGCCCATGTCCTGGCCGAAACCGCCGCCGCCCGCGCGCGCATCGCCGCGATCGCGCGCGAGAACCGGCTGGAGGCGCTGCCCTCGGCCACGAATTTCGTCGCCGTCGACTGCGGCCGCGACGGCGCCTTTGCCCGCGCCCTGCTGGATGCGCTGGCGCAGGAGGGCATCTTCGTGCGCATGCCCGGCGTTGCGCCGATGGATCGCTGCATCCGCGTCTCCTGCGGCCCCGAACCCGAGATGGCCGCCTTCGCCGAGGCGCTGCCCAGGGCGCTCAGGGCGCTGGCCTGAGCGTTTCACCGTTTCACAAATACCCCTGCGGCCGCGCCGCCGGCGGCGGTCAGTCCAGGGGAAGCGCCGTGGTCGCCTTAAGCTCTTCCATCGAGAGAAGCGCCGTGACGTTATGGATCCTCACCTCGGAAATCAGCGCCTGGTAGAAGCGGTCATAGGCCCGCGCATTGCGCACCCGCACCTTCAGGATATAGTCGATGTCGCCGGCCAGCCGGTGCGCCTCGATCACCTCGGGGCGGGCGCGCACCGCGGCCAGGAAGCGGCGCGCCCAGTCCGGGTCGTGCTCGCTGGTGCGGATCAGCACGAAGAAGCAGGCGTCGAGCCCCAGCGCATCGGGGTCGAGCAGCGCCACCTGGGACCGGATCACCCCGGCCTCGCGCAGCTTGCGAATCCGGTTCCAGACCGGGGTCTTCGAGGCCCCCACCCGTGCCGCGATGTCGTCGAGCGACAGCGTGGCGTCCTCTTGCAGCAGGGACAGGATTTTGCGGTCGGTGTCGTCCAGCCGGATGGGAGTTTGCCTGTTGTCGCTCATTGTGAAACCTCGTCCTTGCTGCGCGGCTGACATGCGGAGATGTTTCTTATTTTTCTGCCCCACTCGTCAATATGGGGGATTTTTTTCTATATAGATGCCAGAGGAAACGAAAGGCAAAGGCCATGTCCAAAGGCTTCACCCCATCCCCCGCGACCCCCGGCGTCATCACCGCGAATGACCTGCGCATGGGCCATTGCGTGTGGATGCGCGATGGCAAGTGGACCGCGGACCCCCGCGAGGCCGAGCTGTTCGAGGACGAGGCCATCGCCGAACTGGCGCTGCTCGACGCAACCTCTCAGGCCCATCTCGTCGTCGGCCCCTACCTGGTCGAGGCGAAGCGCGGCGCCGACGGCCGCCCCGAGCCGGCCCATTTCCGCGAGGCGTTCCGCCGCAGCGGCCCGACCCACAAGCATTTCCAGCAAGCCGAGTTCGAGGCCAGCAATGTTTGACGCGCGTCCCCAGCACAACGACCAGCATCGCGAATACCTGCGCCACCGCACGCAGCAGTTTCGCCAGCAGGTCCAGCGCCGCCTGGACGGCAGCCTGACCGAAGAGGAATTCCGGCCGCTGCGGCTGAAGAACGGCGTCTACCTGCAGCTGCATTCCTACATGTACCGGGTGGCGATCCCCTATGGCGCGCTGACCCCGGACCAGCTGCGCATGCTGGGCCATGTGGCCGAACGCTGGGACCGCGGCTATGGCCATTTCACCACCCGCACCAATATCCAGTTCCACTGGCACAAGCTGGTCGACATCCCCGATTCCATGGAGGCGCTGAACTCGGTCGGCATCCACAGCATCCAGACCTCGGGCAACACCATCCGCAACGTCAATGCCGACGCTTTCGCCGGCGCTGCCGACGACGAGCTGGAGGATCCGCGCCCCTGGGCCGAGCTGATCCGCATCTGGTCCACCGACCATGCCGAGTTCCAGTTCCTGCCGCGCAAGTTCAAGATCTCGGTCTCGGCCGGCAAGCAGGACCGCTCGGCGGTCTCGGCCTATGACATCGGGCTGCGCATCGTCGAACAGGACGGCGCGCGCGGCTTCCAGGTCTGGGTCGGCGGCGGGCTGGGCCGCACGCCCTATCTGGGCCAGGTGATCCGCGATTTCCTGCCGCAGGCCGACCTGCTGCCTTACCTGGAGGCGATCCTGTCGGTCTACAACCTGACCGGCCGGCGCGACAACAAGTGGAAGGCGCGGATCAAGATCACCGTGAACGAGCGCGGCCTCGACGTGTTCCGGGCCGATGTCGAGGAAGAGTTCAAACACCGCCGCCGGCAGTTCTCGGGCCTGGACCAGGAGATCCTGCGCGAGTTGCGCGCCCGGTTCGCGCCGCCGGAATTCCGCGATGCCCCGGTCGAGGGCTATGAGGCGGCGCGTGCCGCGAACGGCGCCTTCCGGGCCTGGACCGACAGCAACCTGCATCCGCACCGCGTTCCGGGCTATGCCAGCGTCATCGTCACGCTGAAGGCGCCGGGCGCCACGCCGGGCGACATGAGCGCCGAGCAGATGCGGCTGGTCGCCGACCTGGCCGAGCGGCTGGCCCATGGCGACATCCGGGTGAACCACGACCAGAACCTGGTGCTGCCGCATGTGCGCAAGGCCGACCTGCCCGAGCTTTACGCCGCGTTGCGCCAGGCGGGGCTGGCCACGGCGAATTTCGGCAAGATCACCGATATCATCTCTTGCCCCGGCATGGATTACTGCACCCTGGCCACCGCGCGCTCGATCCCGATCGCGCAGGACATCGCCGCGCATTTCCGCGCCCGCGGCCTGGAGGACGAGATTGGCGAGATGAAGATCCGCATCTCGGGCTGCATCAACGCCTGCGGCCATCACCACCTGGGCCATATCGGCATCCTGGGCCTGGACCGGGCCGGGGTCGAGAACTACCAGATCACGCTGGGTGGCGACGGCTACGAGACCCCGACCCTGGGCCAGCGCGCCGGCGCCGGCTTCCCGGCGGACGAGGTGGTGCCGGCCATCGACCGGCTGATCGACGCCTACCTGGAACTGCGCGAATCGCCCGAGGAGCGTTTCATCGACGCCTATCGCCGTCTGGGGGTGGCTCCGTTCAAGGCGGCGCTGTATCCGGCCGATGCTTGATCAGGCGCTGGATGCCCGCGCGGCGCGGCTGAACGACCGCTATCGCCACCACGCGGCGACCGAGGTGCTGCGGCGCGCCCTGCGCGACCCCGACCTGGGCTCGACCACGCTGGTTTCCAGTTTCGGGGCGGAATCGGTGGTGCTTTTGCACATGGTCTCGGTGGTGGCGCCGGGAACGCCGGTGCTGTTCATCGACACGATGATGCTGTTCCAGGAGACGCTGGACTATCAGCTGGAAGTGACGGAACGGCTGAAGCTGACCGATGTGCGGGTGATCCGCGCCACCGAGCGCGAGGTGGCGCTGAACGACCCGGACGGCACGCTGCACCGGTTCAACACCGATGCCTGCTGCGATTTCCGCAAGACCGTGCCGCTGGAGCGCGAGCTGTCCAGGTTCGACGCCTGGATCACCGGCCGCAAGCGCTTCCAGGGCGGCGAGCGCCAGCAGCTGGAGTTCTTCGAGGCCGAGCCGCCGTCGCGGCTGCGCATCAACCCGCTGGCCCATTGGCGTCCGCAGGACGTCCAGGACTACATGGCCGAGAACAACCTGCCGCGTCACCCGCTGGTCGCCAGGGGCTATGCCTCGATCGGCTGCGCGCCCTGCACCTCGCCGGTCAAGCCGGGCGAAGACCCGCGCGCCGGCCGCTGGCGGGGCAGCCAGAAGACCGAATGCGGCATCCATTTCATCGGCGGGCGCATGGTCCGCACAGGAGCGAAGGCATGAGCGATTTCATTCTGGTCCGCGATGACGGCTTCCACCCCCATGACGGGGCCGAGCCGGTCACCCTGGCGCCCGATACGAGCCTGGCCGATCTCGAGGCCTATCTGGCGCATGACCTGATCGCCATCGACTTTCCGGCCATGACCGACGGGCGCGGCTTCTCGCTGGCCCGCATGCTGCGCCAGAAGGGCTACAAGGGCCGGCTGCGCGCCGTGGGCAAGCTGATCGCGGACCAATATGCCATGGCCCGCCGCGTCGGCTTCGACGAGGTGCAGATCCCCGCCGCGCTGGCCGAGCGCCAGCCGCAGGACCAATGGCTCTATCGCGCCGATTGGCGCGACTGGGACCATCGGTCGCGGCTCGCCGGCTGAAACCTGGGGTTTCGCCCCGTCCTCCCATGCATTAGATAGACCGGGAATCCCGAATATGACACTGGATCTTTCCGTGGACCTTGCCGCCAAACCCGCCAAGACGCTGCCCGACGCCCAGACCGTGACCTCGGTCAGGCACTGGACGGACCGGCTGTTCTCGTTCCGGGTGACGCGGCCGGCCAGCCTGCGCTTCCGCTCGGGCGAATTCGTGATGATCGGTCTGCCGGACGACAACGGCAAGCCGATCCTGCGCGCCTATTCCATCGCCTCGCCCAACTGGGACGAGGAGCTGGAATTCTATTCGATCAAGGTGCCGGACGGGCCGCTGACCTCGCGGCTGCAGAACATCCAGCCGGGCGACCAGATCATCCTGCGCCCCAAGCCGGTGGGCACGCTGGTGCTGGACGCGCTCCTACCCGGCAAGCGGCTGTGGTTCCTGGCCACCGGCACCGGCATCGCGCCCTTTGCCAGCCTGATGCGCGACCCCGAGACCTATGAGCGCTACGAGCAGGTGGTGATGATGCATACCTGCCGCACCGCCGACGAGCTGGCCTATGGCCGCGAACTGGTCCAGAACCTGCGCCACGACCCGCTCTTGGGCGAGCTTTACGGCGAGGAATTCGCCAGCCGGCTGCTGTATTACCCGACGACGACGCGGGAAGCGACGCAATACACGGGCCGGATCACCGACAACCTGACCTCGGGCAAGGTGTTCGCCGACCTGAACCTGCCGCCAATGGATGCGGCAAATGACCGCGCCATGATCTGCGGCAGCCTGGCCTTCAACACCGATGTGAAGGCGGTACTGGAAGGCTTCGGCCTGCGCGAGGGCGCCAACAGCGATCCCAAGGAGTTCGTGGTCGAGAAGGCCTTCGTCGGCGACGGCATCTGACGCCGCAGCCGGGGGCTTTGCGCCCCCGGACCCCCGCAGGATATTTGGACAAGAAAGAAGCCCGGCGTTGACAGTTCGCCGGGCGACGCCCATGTTCCGGCGCCGAATCAAGCGAAGGAATCTTCATGCCCGTCGTCGTCGTTGAATCACCGGCCAAGGCCAAAACGATCAACAAATACCTGGGCGACGACTATACGGTTCTGGCCTCGTTCGGGCATGTGCGCGACCTGCCGCCCAAGGATGGCAGCGTCGATCCCGAGGCGGATTTCGCCATGAAATGGGAAGTGGCCTCGGAATCCAGGAAGCACGTCAAGGCGATCAAGGATGCGCTGGCCTCGGACCCGAAGCTGATCCTGGCCACCGACCCCGACCGCGAGGGCGAGGCGATCTCCTGGCACCTGCTGGAGACACTGGCGCCGGCGCTGAAGAAGGGCGCCGAGGTCAGCCGCGTCACCTTCAACGCCATCACCAGGAATGCCGTGACCGAGGCCATGGCCAATCCGCGCCAGATCGACCAGCCGCTGGTCGATGCCTATCTGGCGCGCCGGGCGCTGGACTACCTGGTCGGCTTCAACCTGTCGCCGGTCCTGTGGCGCAAGCTGCCGGGCGCCAAGTCGGCGGGCCGGGTGCAGTCGGTCGCCCTGCGCATCATCGTCGACCGGGAAATGGAGATCGAGGCCTTCAAGGCCCGCGAATACTGGTCGGTCCATGCCCGGCTGGCGACGCCGCGCGGCGACGAATACGATGCGACCATGACTGTCTTCGGCGGCAAGAAGCTGGAACGCTTCGACATCGCCACCGAGGAGCAGGCGAAGCTCGCCGTGGCCGCGATCACCTCGCGCGACCTGAGCGTCGCCAGCGTCGCCGCCAAGCCCGCCAGCCGCAATCCCTGGCCGCCCTTCATGACCTCGACCCTGCAGCAGGAGGCCAGCCGCAAGCTGGGCCTTGGCGCCCGGGCCTGCATGTCGGCGGCGCAGCGGCTCTACGAGGCGGGCCACATCACCTATATGCGGACCGACGGCATCGACATGGCGCCCGAGGCGGTGATGGCGGCGCGCGATGCCATCAAGGCGCGGTTCGGGGCGGAATACCTGCCGAAATCGCCGCGCATGTACAAGAACAAGGCCAAGAACGCGCAGGAAGCGCATGAATGTATCCGGCCGACCGACATGATGCTGTCGCCGGACCGCCTTCCTGTCGCCGACAAGGACCAGAAGGCGCTTTACGACCTGATCTGGAAGCGGACCCTGGCCAGCCAGATGGAATCGGCCCGCATGGAGCGCACCACGGTCGAGCTTGCCTCGGCCGACGGGCAGGTGGGCCTGCGCGCCAATGGCCAGGTGATGCTGTTCGACGGCTTCCTGCGGGTCTATGATCAGGGCCGCGACGACGAGGAGGACGAGGACGGCCGCCGCCTGCCGCTGATCCACGAGGGTGAGACGGCCGAGAAGCGCGCGGTCACCCCCGAGCAGCATTTCACCCAGGCCCCGCCGCGCTATACCGAGGCCACGCTGGTCAAGCGCATGGAGGAACTGGGGATCGGCCGGCCCTCGACCTATGCCTCGATCATCGGCACGATCCAGGACCGCGACTATGTCCGCAAGGAGCAGAACCGCCTGATCCCCGAGGACAAGGGCCGGCTGGTCACCATCTTCCTGCAGAAATACTTCCCGCGCTATGTCAGCTACGACTTCACCGCCAACCTGGAGGGGGAGCTCGACGACATCTCCTCGGGCGAGCGCGCCTATCGCGAGGTGTTGCGCCGTTTCTGGCGGGATTTCACCGCCGCGCTGGAGGGCACCAGCGAGCTGCGCATCTCCGAGGTGCTGGAGGCGATCGACGAGGCGCTGGCGCCGCATCTCTACCCGCCGCGGCCCGACGGGTCGGATCCGCGCGAATGCCCGCTGTGCCACAAGGGACGGCTGCATCTGAAGACGGCGCGCTCGGGCGGGGCCTTCATCGGCTGCTCGATGTATCCCGATTGCCGCTTCACCCGGCCTATCAGCAGCCCGGATGCCGATGTGGTGGGCGATACCGTGCTGGGCGTGGACCAGGGCGACGAGATCAGCCTGAAGAACGGCCGCTTCGGGCCTTACGTCCAGCGTGGCGAGGCGACGGCTGAACAGCCGAAGCCGCCGCGCGCCTCGATCCCCAAGGGCTGGGATCTGGCCTCGGTCGACCTGGAGCGGGCGCTGGCGCTCTTGTCGCTGCCGCGCGAGATCGGCCTGCATCCCGAGGACGGCGTGCCGGTCGAGGCCGGCATCGGCCGCTACGGCCCCTATGTGAAGCATGGCGCGAAATACGCCAACCTGCCGGACGTGGACGAGGTCTTCACCATCGGCATGAACCGCGCGGTCGAGGTGCTGGCCTCGAAGCAGGTGCGGGGCAGGGCGGCTGCCGCCGCGCCGTTGGCGGAACTGGGCGAGCATCCCGAGGGTGGGCCGGTGCAGGTGATGAGCGGCCGCTATGGCCCCTATGTCAAATGGGGCAAGGTCAATGCGACGCTGCCCCGTGACCTGGAGCCCGGCGCGGTCACGCTGGAGCGCGCGCTGGAGTTGATTGCCGAGAAGGCCGCGAAATCCGGCAAGAAACCGGCGAAGAAGGCTGCCGCGAAAAAGCCCGCCGAAAAGAAGACCGCTGCCAAGAAGCCGGCTGCGGCCAAGGCGAAGAAGGCCGGCTAAGACGCCCGGCTGCGCGGCTGCGTCATGGGTATTTGAGGAACGAAGAAGCGGCGATTGCGCTGAAAATCGGGTGCTGCACAGGTCTTCTCTGTTCTTCAAATACCCATGACACGAGCGGGACGCTGGCGCGGCGCCGCGGTTTTGGCTTTTTGATCCGAGCCGTTCTGCTGCTAGGCTCGACCCGCAAGGGTTGAGTGGAGGGCGCCATGAAGGAACGAATCGTGGGGATGGGTCGGGTGTCGGCCGTCGTGCTGGCCGGCTGCATCGCATTTCCAGCGGCAGCGCAGGAGGCCGCGATCTTCGACGTGATGGACCGGATCCATCCGGTCTGGGCGGAAAGCGGCATGGTCTCGGCGCAGGAGCGGCTGGCAGCCGAGATCGGCCGCGACATCATGGCCCAGGGCGGCAACGCGGTCGACGCGAGCGTGGCTGTGGCCTTTGCCCTGGCCGTCACCCTGCCGCGTGCCGGCAATATCGGCGGCGGCGGCTTTATGCTGGTCCATGATGCCGAGACCGGCCAGACCCATGCCATCGACTATCGCGAGATGGCGCCGCAGGGCGCCTCGCGCGACATGTTCCTGGACGCGGCGGGCGAGGCGGACAGCGAGAAGTCGCTTTACAGCGGCGCGGCCTCGGGCGTGCCGGGGACGGTGGCGGGGATGAAGCTGGCGCTGGACAAATACGGCAGCATGGACTGGGCCGAGGTCATCGCCCCGGCGATCCGGCTGGCCGAGGAGGGGATCACCGTCACCCCGGAGCTGGCCGACAGCATCGAGGCCGAGCGCGAGCATCTGGAGAAGTTTCCCTCGAGCGCCGCGATCTTCTTCAAGGAGGGTGGGGCGGCCTATCGGCCCGGCGACCGGCTGGTGCAGGCCGATCTGGCCGCGACGCTGAAGAAGATCGCCGCCGAGGGGCCGGACGGATTCTACAAGGGCGAGGTGGCCGAGGCCATCGCCCGCGCGGTGCAGGAGGCCGGCGGGCTGATCACCGTCGAGGACATGGCCGCCTACAAGCCTGTCGAGCGCGAGCCGGTGCGCGGCAGCTATCGCGGCCATGACATCGTCTCGATGCCGCCGCCCTCGTCCGGCGGGGTGCATCTGATCCAGATCCTGAACGCGCTGGAAGGCTATCCGATCGGGGCGCTGGGGCAGAACTCGGGCGAGACGATCCACCTGATGGCCGAGGCGATGAAGCTGGCCTATGCCGACCGCTCGGAATATCTGGGCGATCCGGATTTCGTTGAGGTGCCGGTGGCGGCGCTGACCAGCAAGGATTACGCGGTCGAGATGCGTCGCAAGATCAGCGCCGATTTCGCCACGCCCTCGGTGATGATCAAGCCGGCCGATCTCGCGCCCTACGAATCCGACCAGACCACGCATTTCTCGGTGGTGGACAAGCAGGGCAACGCGGTCTCGAACACCTATACCATCAACCTGAATTACGGATCGGGCCTGGTGGCGGCGGGCACCGGCGTCCTGATGAACAACGAGATGGACGATTTCTCGGCCAAGCCGGGCGTGCCCAATGCCTTTGGCCTGGTCGGGGGCGATGCCAATGCGGTCGAGCCGGGCAAGCGTCCGCTGTCCTCGATGACCCCCACCATGGTGCTGAAGGACGGCAAGGTCTGGCTGGTTACCGGTTCGCCCGGCGGTGCACGGATCATCACCACGGTCCTGCAGGTGGTGATGAACATGATCGACCACGGCATGAACGTGGCCGAGGCCTCGACCGCGCCGCGCATCCATCACCAGTGGCTGCCCGACGAGCTGCGGGTGGAAGAGGGCATCAGCCTGGACACCATTCGCATCCTGCAAGGCAAGGGGCATGGCGTCGCGGTCAAGGAGGCGATGGGCTCGACCCAGTCGATCATGCGCGACCCGGCGACGGGCACGCTTTACGGCGCCTCGGATCCGCGCCGGCCGGACGCGGCGACGCTGGGCTACTGAGCCAGGTAATCGCGCAGGGCGACGGCATTGTTGTGCTCGGTGTCCCTGGCGCCGTAGAGCAGCGTCACCGGGCCCTTGCGGATCAGCGCCCGCAGCTCGCGCAGGGATTCGGGATTGGCATCCAGTTCCGCAGCATAGCGGCGGCGGAACTCGGGCCATTTCTCGGGGTCGTGTCCGAACCAGTGGCGCAGGTCGTCCGAAGGCGCGATGTCCTTGAGCCAGAGATCGGCCCCCAGCGTCTCGCGGCTGATCCCGCGCGGCCAGATGCGGTCCACCAGCACCTTGCGCCCCTCATGCGGACGGGGCGGATCATAGGCGCGGCGGAGAAAGATGTCGGTCATGGCAAGCCTCTTTTGCAAGGGAAATTCCCGGACGGCCCGGCGGGTTCCCTGCCGGTCGCCGGGGGTTCCGCGCGGGCGGGACCATGGTTTCTCGGGGCGGCGAGCCGGCAAGGGCGGTGCCGGCGGGTGTGGGCCGTCCTTGCGGGCATGGGCAAGGGGGGCGGGCTCGCGCCGGCAGGAAAGCCGACTGAAATACCCCGCGATCCGGCGCCGGGGCGCGCGGTTTTGTCGCGTTGCAGGGGGCGCAAAGCCGGCCTGACGCCGGGTGGCACCGTTGACCATATCCGCGACCGGGGATAAACGGACCTTAGCCAAACCCATCGCGGGACGCCAGTCGGGTTCCTGCGAGCGAAAGGGAGCCCAACCCAGTGGAATACCTGCTGCAAGAATACCTGCCGATCCTGGTTTTTCTGGGAATGGCCTCGGCGCTTGCCATCGTGCTGATTCTGGCGGCCGCGGTCATCGCCGTGCGCAACCCGGACCCGGAAAAGGTCAGCGCCTATGAATGCGGCTTCAACGCCTTCGACGACGCGCGGATGAAATTCGATGTCCGTTTCTACCTGGTGTCGATCCTGTTCATCATCTTCGACCTGGAAGTCGCGTTCCTGTTCCCCTGGGCGGTCAGCTTTGCCAGCCTGTCGGACGTGGCTTTCTGGGGCATGATGGTGTTCCTGGCGGTCCTGACCGTGGGCTTTGCCTATGAATGGAAGAAGGGGGCGCTGGAATGGGCGTGATGACCGGATTGAATACCGCCGGTGCCGACCGCGACGTCGCCACGGCCGAGCTGAACCGCGAGTTGCAGGACAAGGGCTTCCTGCTGACCACGACCGAGGACATCATCAACTGGGCCCGCAACGGCAGCCTGCACTGGATGACCTTCGGCCTGGCCTGCTGCGCGGTCGAGATGATGCAGACCTCGATGCCGCGCTATGACCTGGAGCGTTTCGGCACTGCGCCGCGTGCCTCGCCGCGCCAGTCGGACCTGATGATCGTCGCGGGCACGCTGACCAACAAGATGGCGCCGGCGCTGCGCAAGGTCTATGACCAGATGCCCGAGCCGCGCTATGTCATCTCGATGGGCAGCTGCGCCAATGGCGGCGGCTACTATCACTATTCCTATTCGGTGGTGCGCGGCTGCGACCGCATCGTGCCGGTGGACATCTATGTTCCCGGCTGCCCCCCGACCGCCGAGGCGCTGCTCTACGGCATCCTGCAACTCCAGCGCCGCATCCGGCGCACCGGCACGCTGGTGAGGTGAGCCATGTCCGAAGCCCTCTCTGACGCCGCCCTGCTGGAACTGGCCGAGCATATCGCGCTGCGCCGCGGAAACGACGTGATCTCGACCCAGGTCGCCTTCGGCGAGCTGACGGTGAACGCGACGCTCTCGGGCGTGATCGGCCTGATCGAGTTCCTGCGCAACGATCCGAACTGCCGTTTTTCCACGCTGATCGACATCACCGCTGTGGACAACCCGGCACGGCCGGCGCGCTTCGACGTGGTCTATCACCTGCTGTCAATGTATCAGAACCAGCGCATCCGGGTGAAGGTCCAGGTGCGCGAGGACGAGCTGGTGCCCAGCCTGACCGGCGTCTTCCCCGGCGCCGGCTGGTATGAGCGCGAGGTCTTCGACCTGTTCGGCATCCTGTTTTCGGGCCATGCCGACCTGCGCCGCATCCTGACCGATTACGGCTTCCGCGGCCATCCGCTGCGCAAGGACTTTCCCACCACCGGCTATACCGAGGTGCGCTGGAGCGACATCGAGAAGCGGGTGGTCTACGAGCCGGTGAACCTGGTTCAGGAATACCGCCAGTTCGACTTCCTGTCCCCCTGGGAGGGCGCGAAATACGTGCTTCCGGGCGACGAGAAGGCGCCGGAGGCGAAGAAGTGACCGCAGCCGCGCAGCCTGCCTGCGCGCCACGCATCGGATTTGAGGGCTGACCATGGACGGCGACATCCGCAAGAACAGCTATGACGACGGCTCGATGGACGCCCTGACCGGCGAGCAGAGCATCCGCAACTTCAACATCAACTTCGGTCCCCAGCACCCGGCCGCCCACGGCGTGCTGCGCATGGTGCTGGAGCTGGACGGCGAGATCGTCGAACGCGCCGACCCGCATATCGGCCTGCTGCACCGCGGCACCGAGAAGCTGATGGAGAGCCGCACCTATCTGCAGAACCTGCCCTATCTGGACCGGCTGGACTATGTGGCGCCGATGAACCAGGAACATGCCTGGTGCCTGGCGATCGAACGGCTGACCGGCACCACGATCCCGCGCCGCGCCAGCCTGATCCGGGTGCTTTACTCGGAAATCGGCCGCATCCTGAACCACCTGATGGGCATCACCACCGGCGCCATGGACGTCGGCGCGCTGACCCCGCCGCTCTGGGGTTTCGAGGCGCGCGAGGAGCTGATGATCTTTTACGAGCGCGCCTGCGGGGCGCGGCTGCATGCCGCCTATTTCCGCCCCGGCGGGGTGCATCAGGATTTGCCGCCCGACCTGCTGGACGACATCGAGGAATGGTGCGAGCGTTTCCCGAAGCTGGTCGACGACCTCGACACGCTGCTGACGGAAAACCGCATCTTCAAGCAGCGCCTGGTGGATATCGGCATCGTGACCGAGGACGATGCGCTGGACTGGGGCTATACCGGGGTCATGGTGCGCGGCTCGGGCCTGGCCTGGGATCTGCGCCGCGCGCAGCCCTATGAATGCTATGACGAATTCGACTTCCAGATCCCGGTCGGCAAGAACGGCGACTGCTACGACCGCTATCTGTGCCGCATGGCCGAGATGCGCGAATCCTGCAAGATCATGCAGCAGGCGGTCCGCAAGCTGCGCGCCGAGCCCGCGGGCGACGTGCTGGCCCGCGGCAAGCTGACGCCCCCCAAGCGCGCCGAGATGAAGCGCGACATGGAAAGCCTGATCCATCACTTCAAGCTTTACACCGAGGGCTTCCGGGTTCCGGCCGGCGAGGTCTATGCCGCCGTCGAGGCGCCCAAGGGCGAGTTCGGCGTCTACCTGGTCGCCGACGGCACCAACAAGCCCTGGCGCGCCAAGCTGCGCGCGCCCGGTTTTGCGCATCTCCAGTCGATCGACTGGATGTCGCGCGGTCACATGCTGGCCGACGTTCCGGCGATCATCGCCACGCTCGACATCGTTTTCGGAGAGGTTGACCGCTGATGCTGCGCCGTCTGTCCCCCATCCAGCCGGACTCCTTCGAGTTCACGCCCGCCAACCTGGAATGGGCCCGCGCCCAGATGACCAAATACCCGGAAGGCCGCCAGCAATCGGCGATCATCCCGGTCCTGTGGCGCGCCCAGGAACAGGAAGGCTGGCTGAGCCGCCCGGCCATCGAATATTGCGCCGACCTGCTCGGGATGCCCTATATCCGGGCGCTGGAGGTCGCGACCTTCTATTTCATGTTCCAGCTCCAGCCGGTGGGTTCGGTCGCGCATATCCAGATCTGCGGCACCACCACCTGCATGATCTGCGGCGCCGAGGATCTGATCCGGGTCTGCAAGGAAAAGATCGCGCCCGAGCCGCATGCGCTGTCGGCGGACGGCCGGTTTTCCTGGGAAGAGGTCGAATGCCTGGGCGCCTGCACCAACGCGCCCATGGCCCAGATCGGCAAGGATTTCTACGAGGATCTGACGGCCGAGAAACTGTCGGCGCTGATCGACCGCTTCGCGGCGGGCGAGGTGCCGGTGCCGGGCCCGCAGAACGGCCGCTTCTCGGCCGAGCCGCTGGGCGGTCCGGTGGCGCTGGCTGCGCTGAAGGGCGGCGAGACCTATAACGCCAGCGTGGCGCGGGCGGTGCAGCTGGGCGACACGATCAAGCGCATCGACGGGACCGAGGTGCCGATCACGACGCCTTGGCTTGCGGCGCAGAACGGCGCCTGATCGAAGGGGAGCGGGCAGGACGCGATGGAACGGGCAGAATGCACCAGGAACTGCTGGATCTCGGCGGCGATCGCCGGGGTGGTGGTGCTGCTGTTCACCGCCGGCATCGGCGAGCTGCACTGGCTGGCCGGGCTGTTCCTGGGCGTCGTGACTTTCGTGCTGTTCGGGGCGCTGATGGTCTGGCTGGTCTGCCACGAGCGACCCGAGCTGTTCGGGGACGGGGCAGGGCTGACCGGCACCGACTGGCAGCGCGCCGCGGTGGACCGCCAGCCCGAGACGCTGCTGGTCAGCGGCTCGCTAGGGCCCGAACCCTTCACCTCGGGCACGCAGATGCCCATCGTCGCCGGGGCGATGCCGTCGCCGGGGCCGCGGCCCGCTGCCGCCGTCAGACCCATGCCGGGTGCCGACGACCTGAAGCGGATCAAGGGTATCGGCCCGAAGATCTCGGACTGGCTGAACGCGCAGGGCGTGACGCGCTATGACCAGATCGCCGCCTGGGACGCCGCCACCGTCGCCGATTTCGCGCAGCGGCTGGGCCGGATGGGCGGGCGGATCGAGGCCGATGACTGGGTCGGCCAGGCGAAATTGCTGGCGGCGGGGGGCGAGACCGGCCATTCCCGCCGCGTCGACAGGGGCGAGGTCGGCTGATGGCCCGCCCGGCAGGACATGCGGCGTCGCAGGCGGACAGGGCCGCCGCGGCGGATGCCCGGCAGATGCGGCTGGTGGCGGTGGTGATCGCCGCGACCATGGCGCTGTGGCTGGGGGTGCAATGGCTGGGGGGCCAGCAGGGCTGGCCCGCGAAATACGCCTTTCTCGCCGATCTTGCGGCGATTGGGGCCTTGATCTGGTCGCTTTTGGTGACCTTTCGGATCTGGCGGCGGCGCAAGGCGTCCTCGCAGGGACAAGGATAAGACGATGCTGAACGATCAGGACCGGATCTTTACGAACCTTTACGGCATGGGCGACCGCAGCCTGGCCGGCGCGAAAAAGCGCGGCCATTGGGACGGCACCGCCGCGATCATCCAGCGCGGCCGCGACAAGATCGTCGAGGAGATGAAGGCCTCGGGCCTGCGCGGCCGCGGCGGCGCAGGCTTCCCGACCGGCATGAAATGGTCCTTCATGCCCAAGGAATCCGACGGCCGCCCCTCCTACCTGGTCATCAACGCCGACGAATCCGAGCCCGCGACCTGCAAGGACCGCGAGATCATGCGCCACGATCCGCATACGCTGATCGAGGGCGCGCTGATCGCCAGCTTCGCCATGGGCGCGCATGCCGCCTATATCTATATCCGCGGCGAGTTCATCCGCGAGCGCGAGGCGCTGCAGGCCGCCATCGACGAATGCTACGACGCGGGCCTGCTGGGCCGCAACGCCGCCGGGTCGGGCTGGGATTTCGATCTTTACCTGCACCACGGCGCCGGCGCCTATATCTGCGGCGAGGAAACCGCGCTGCTGGAATCGCTTGAGGGCAAGAAGGGCATGCCGCGCATGAAGCCGCCCTTCCCGGCCGGCGCGGGTCTCTATGGCTGCCCGACCACGGTGAACAACGTCGAATCCATCGCCGTCGTGCCGACCATCCTGCGCCGCGGCCCGGAATGGTTCGCAAGCTTCGGCCGCCCGAACAACGCGGGCGTGAAGCTTTTCGGCCTGACCGGCCATGTCAACACCCCCTGCGTGGTCGAGGAGGCCATGTCGATCCCCATGCGCGAGCTGATCGAAAAGCATGGCGGCGGCATCCGCGGCGGCTGGAAGAACCTCAAGGCGGTGATCCCCGGCGGCGCCTCCTGCCCGGTGCTGACCGCCGAGCAATGCGAAAACGCGATCATGGATTACGACGGCATGCGCGAGCTGAAATCCAGCTTCGGCACCGCCTGCATGATCGTCATGGACCAGTCCACCGACGTGGTGAAGGCGATCTGGCGGCTGTCGAAATTCTTCAAGCATGAAAGCTGCGGCCAATGCACCCCCTGCCGCGAAGGCACCGGCTGGATGATGCGGGTGATGGAGCGCCTGGTGCGCGGCGACGCCGAGATCGAAGAGATCGACATGCTTTTCGACGTCTCCAAGCAGGTCGAGGGCCACACCATCTGCGCGCTCGGCGATGCGGCGGCCTGGCCGATCCAGGGCCTGATCCGCAATTTCCGCGAAGAGATCGAGGACCGGATCAAGGCCAAGCGCACGGGCCGCATGGGCGCGATGGCGGCGGAGTAGGCGATGACGGCGACCGGCCCCCTTTTCCCGGCAAGGCGCCTCCCCCAGGGGGAGCGCCGGCGCCTGCGCGCGCGCCGGCCGGGCCGGATCACGGCGCCCTCACGGCTTGGTGCCGAACCTTCGGGGCGGCCGCATGTTATGGCAGGAGGCCATGACAAGGAGGCTATTGCCATGAAGCTGATCCCCGCCGCGCTGATCGCCGCGACGCTGGCTGCACCCGCCGCCGCGCTGGAGCCGCTGGCCCAAGAGAAATACATCAACGACCGGCTGATCGCCGCGCGCATCGCCGACCGCATCCGTCGCACCTGTCCCAGCATCGACGGCCGCATCCTCTATGCCTATGGCGAGGCGCGCAAGCTCAAGCGCTATGCCGAGGACAAGGGCTATTCGCGAACCGAGATCGACGCCTTCCTGGACAGCAAGGCGGACAAGGCGCGCATCTATGCCGTGGCCGAGGATTATCTGGCCCGCCAGGGCGCCAGGGCCGAAGACCCCGAGAGCTTTTGTCGCATCGGCCGGCAGGAGATCGCGCGAAATACCGTCATAGGCAGCCTGTTGGTGGCGAGATGAAGACTTGGATGAACCGGATCGGCATCGCCCTGATGGCGGCGGCAGCGGCGGCGATGATCGCCGCGGACGGCTTTGCCGCCGAGCCGGCGCTGCGGCCGGGACAGGATGGCGCCCGCGCGACCGTTCCCGTGCAGGAGGCGCAGCCATGACGCCGGGACGGATGGGATCGACAGGGCCACAGCAAACCGGGCCAGCCTTCGGCCAGCATTTACATCGCGCAAAACCTGCCGGAGATCGTTCCGGCGCGGTTTCCGGGCGCGAGGGATAAGGGAAGACAAGATGGCGGATCTTCGCAAGATCAAGATCGACGACGTGGTTATCGAGGTCGATCCCAACATGACCCTGATCCAGGCCTGCGAACTGGCCGGGATCGAGGTGCCGCGTTTCTGCTATCACGAGCGGTTGTCGATCGCCGGCAACTGCCGCATGTGCCTGGTCGAGGTGGTGGGCGGCCCGCCCAAGCCCGCCGCCTCCTGCGCCATGCAGGTCAAGGACTTGCGCCCCGGCCCGGATGGCGCGCCCTCGGAGATCCGCACCAACAGCCCCATGGTCAAGAAGGCCCGCGAGGGGGTGATGGAGTTCCTGCTGATCAACCATCCCCTGGACTGCCCGATCTGCGACCAGGGTGGCGAATGCGACCTGCAGGACCAGGCCATGGCTTACGGCGTCGATTTCAGCCGCTATCGCGAGCCGAAGCGCGCCTCCGAGGATCTGAACCTCGGCCCGCTGGTCGAGACGCATATGACCCGCTGCATCTCCTGCACCCGCTGCGTGCGCTTCACCACCGAGGTGGCCGGCATCACCCAGATGGGCCAGACCGGCCGTGGCGAGGACAGCGAGATCACCAGCTATCTGAACCAGACGCTGGAATCGAACATGCAGGGCAATATCATCGACCTGTGCCCGGTCGGCGCGCTGGTCTCCAAGCCCTATGCCTTCACCGCCCGGCCGTGGGAGCTGACCAAGACCGAATCCATCGACGTGATGGATGCGCTGGGGTCCAGCATCCGCGTCGACACCAAGGGTCGCGAGGTCATGCGCATCCTGCCGCGCAACCATGACGGCGTGAACGAGGAATGGATCAGCGACAAGACCCGCTTCGTCTGGGACGGGCTGCGCCGCCAGCGCCTCGACCGGCCCTATATCCGCGAAAACGGCAAGCTGCGCCCGGCCAGCTGGCCCGAGGCGCTGGAAGCCGCCGCCCAGGCGATGAAGGGCAGGAAAGTCGCGGGGCTGGTCGGCGACCTGGTCCCGGCCGAGGCCGCCTTCAGCCTCAAGCAACTGATCGAGGGGCTGGGGGGCCGCGTCGAATGCCGTACCGACGGCGCCCGGCTGCCCATCGGCAACCGCTCGGCCTATGTCGGCACGGCGCGGATCGAGGATATCGACACCGCGAAGCGCATCCTGCTGATCGGCACCAACCCGCGCGACGAGGCGCCGGTGCTGAACGCCCGCATCCGCAAGGCCTGGGCGCATGGCGCGCAGGTGGCGCTGATCGGCGAGCCGGTGGACCTGACCTATGACTACCAGCATTTCGGCAATGACCGCGCCGCGCTGGCCCGGCTGGCGGACGAGGATCTGTCGAACAAGGACGGCACCCCCGGCATCGTCATCGTCGGCCAGGGCGCCCTGCGCGAGGCGGATGGCGAGGCGGTGCTGGCCCATGCCATGCGCATCTGCGAGCGCGGCGACAGCAAGCTTCTGGTGCTGCACAGCGCCGCCGGTCGCGTCGGCGCCATGGACGTGGGCGCCGTGACCGAGGGCGGGCTCTTGGCCGCCATCGAGGGGGCCGAGGTGATCTACAATCTCGGCGCGGACGAGGTGGACATCGCCGCCGGGCCGCTGGTGATCTATCAGGGCAGCCATGGCGACCGCGGCGCGCATCGCGCCGACATCATCCTGCCCGGCGCCTGCTATACCGAGGAAAGCGGGCTGTTCGTGAACACCGAGGGCCGTCCGCAGCTGGCCATGCGCGCCAATTTCGCGCCGGGCGAGGGCAAGGAAAACTGGGCGATCCTGCGCGCGCTTTCGGCCGAGCTGGGCAAGACCCAGCCCTGGGACAGCCTGGCCGGGCTGCGCCGCAAACTGGTCGAGGCGGTGCCGCATCTGGCGCAGATCGACCAGGTGCCGCAGAACGACTGGCAGCCGCTCGACCGCTTCGACCTGGGGCAGGCGAGCTTCCGCTATGCGGTCAAGGATTTCTACCTGACCAACCCCATCGCGCGCTCCTCGCCGCTGATGGGCGAGCTTTCGGCGATGGCCGCGGCCCGCAAGGCCCCGGCGCTGGCGGCGGAGTGAGCGTCATGCGGGTCCGCCTTGCCCTGCTGACCGGGATCGGCGCCCTGGCGCTGCTGGCCGGCTGCGGTGCGACCAGGGATGCGCGTCCCCAGCCCAAGCCGGCCCAGCTGGGCGTGGCAGTGCTGCAAAGCGACGCGGGCGCGCCGGACAAGAAGGTGCTGACCAAGGGCCGGATCTCGACCAAGTCGGGCGAGATCCTGATTCTCGAACCCGACGGCTCGGTCAGCGGAATGGCGCTGGACAGCCCCGAGGGCCGCGACGCCTTTGCCGTGACCGAGGCCGACCTGATGGCGCTGAACGCGAATCTGGACCTGGACCTGTCGGGCCTGCCGGACATGGGCCCGCTGCGCAAGCGCGAGCCCACGGCGCAGGAAAAGGCGCTGGCGGCATTCGCGGCGCGCACCCGGCCGCTGCGGCTGAACCTGCCGGCCAGTTTCCAGGCCGATCCCCAGGATTTCCAGGGGGCGCAGATCGCCTCGCTGGCCGGTTCGCGCAAGGGGACGGACAGCCTGGTGGAAGTGACGGCAAACCTGCGTAGCGGGGTGGACGCCGACACCGCCTTCGCCTATGCCACATGCGCGCTGGCCAGCTGGGCCGATGCGAAAGGGGCGCCCTATGCCCGCCACATCCGCACGCTTCGCGACAAGCGGGGCGGCAAGATGGTCGTCGGCTCGGTCTTCACGCTTTCCGAAAGAAAACCGATGGGCCTGACGGTGATGACAACGAAACAGACCTTGCAGGAATGCAAGGCACGCGGCATTCCCGCGGCGTGATGAGAGGGACGAAAGATCATGGCTGAATTCTGGGCCTCGCCCTACGGTTTCGCACTCAGCCTGCTCTTGCAGGGTCTGGCGGTCATCGCCTTCGTCATGGGCTCGCTGATCTTCATGGTCTATGGCGACCGCAAGATCTGGGCGGCGGTGCAGATGCGCCGCGGCCCGAACGTGGTCGGTCCCTGGGGCCTGTTGCAGACCTTTGCCGACGCGCTGAAATACATCGTCAAGGAAATCGTCGTCCCGGCCGGCGCCGACAAGTTCGTCTATTTCCTGGCGCCCTTCCTGTCGATGATGCTGGCGCTTTTCGCCTTCGTGGTCATCCCCTTCGACGAGGGCTGGGTGATGGCGAACATCAACGTGGGCATCCTGTTCATCTTTGCCGCCTCCTCGCTGGAAGTCTACGGCGTCATCATGGGCGGCTGGGCCTCGAACTCGAAATATCCCTTCCTCGCCTCGCTGCGCTCGGCGGCGCAGATGATCTCCTACGAGGTGTCGCTGGGCTTGATCATCATCGGGGTCATCATCTCGACCGGATCGATGAACCTGACCGCCATCGTCGAGGCGCAGCGCGGCGATTATGGCCTGCTCAACTGGTACTGGCTGCCGCACCTGCCGATGGTGGTGCTGTTCTTCGTCTCGGCCCTGGCCGAGTGCAACCGCCCGCCCTTCGACCTGGTCGAGGCCGAATCCGAACTGGTGGCGGGCTTCATGACCGAATATTCGTCCACGCCCTATCTGCTGTTCATGGCGGGCGAATATATCGCCATGTATCTGATGTGCGCGCTTTTGTCGCTGCTGTTCTTCGGCGGCTGGCTGTCGCCGGTGCCGTTCATCGCCGACGGCTGGTGGTGGATGGTCATCAAGATGTGGTTCTGGTTCTACATGTTCGCCATGGTCAAGGCGATCGTGCCCCGCTATCGCTACGACCAGTTGATGCGGATCGGCTGGAAGGTGTTCCTGCCCCTGTCGCTGGGCTGGGTGGTGCTGGTGGCGATCCTGGCGCGCTATGAAGTGCTGGGTGCGTTCTGGGCCCGTTTCGCGGTCGGAGGTTAAGCCATGTATTCCAACAAGCTAGCCGAGGCATTTGCCAAAGCCAGTGAGACCGACAAGGTAGAGCTGGCGCATTTCCTCGCCAACAATCTGGACAGTGCGGAGCAGGCGCGGGACAGCGCCCGCATCCGCGACTATGTCGCCGCGTTCGACCGTTTCGCGGCGCCGCGGGAAGGGGAGCGTTTCTGATGGCCTTCGATTTCGCGCGGGCGACCAAGTATTTCTTGATGTGGGACTTCATCAAGGGCTTCGGCCTGGGCATGCGCTATTTCGTCTCGCCCAAACCGACGCTGAACTATCCCCATGAAAAGGGCCCGCTGTCGCCGCGCTTCCGCGGCGAGCATGCGCTGCGCCGCTATCCCAACGGCGAGGAACGCTGCATCGCCTGCAAGCTCTGCGAGGCGGTCTGCCCGGCCCAGGCCATCACCATCGACGCCGAACCGCGCGAGGACGGCTCGCGCCGGACCACGCGCTACGACATCGACATGACCAAGTGCATCTATTGCGGCTTCTGCCAGGAAGCCTGCCCGGTCGATGCCATCGTCGAGGGGCCGAATTTCGAATACGCGACCGAAACCCGCGAGGAGCTGTTCTACGACAAGCAGAAGCTGCTTGCGAACGGCGAACGCTGGGAGGCCGAGATCGCCCGCAACCTGCAACTGGATGCGCCCTACCGATGACCTCCGTCGCCGCATATTCGCGCGGCCGCGCCCTGGCCGAGCATCTCAATCCGGGGATGGAGGCGGCCCTGCGCGACCGCTATGGCCATTGGCTGCCCGATGCGGTGGCCGAAACGGCCGTGGGTCACGGGATGGGCGAGGTCTATGCCCGCGAGGGGCTGGACCTGAAGACCCGTCTGCTGGTCACGGTCGGCGCGTTGGCGGCGATGGGCGGGCAGACCCGGCCGCAGCTCAAGGTGAACGTGGCCTCGGCCCTGCGCGCAGGCGCAAGCGCGCGCGAGATCTGCGAGGCGATCTTCCAGATGCATCTCTATGGCGGGATGCCGGCGGCGATCAACGCGCTGAATGCCGCCATCGAGGTTTTCGAAGCGGAGGGAACAAGTCCATGACCGATGCCTTCCAGAAGCTGTTCCAGCAGATGCTGCAATCCGGTCAGGAGATGGCGCGCGCCTTCAACCCGGCGCTCGAGCATTTCGACATGCGCGCCATGGAAAAGCTGGTGCCGACGATTCCCGCCGACATGCTGGAAATGTGGTTCGGCAAGACCTTCAACCGCGAGGGGCTGGACGCCAAGACGCGTCTGCTTCTCACCATCGGCGCGATCACCGTCCAGGGCGCGCTGGCCGAGCCGCAGCTGCGCATGACCGTGCGTCAGGCGCTGGCGGCCGGCGCCACCAAACGCGAGATCGCCGAGACGATCTTTCAGATGAGCATGTTCGGCGGGCTGCCCGCGATGCAGAAGGCGCTGGAAATCGCCCAGAGCGTCTATGCCGAGGAGGACGAGGAATGATGACCTTCGCTTTCTACCTGTTCGCGATCAGCGCCTGCGTCGCGGGCTTCATGGTCGTGATCGGACGCAACCCGGTGCATTCGGTGCTGTGGCTGATCCTGGCCTTCCTCGCCTCGGCGGGCCTGTTCGTGCTGCAGGGCGCGGAGTTCGTCGCCATGCTGCTGGTCGTGGTCTATGTCGGCGCGGTGGCGGTGCTGTTTTTGTTCGTCGTCATGATGCTGGACGTGGATTTCGCCGAGCTGAAGGGCGAGCTGGCGCGCTACCTGCCGCTGGCGCTGGTGATCGGCGTCGTGTTGCTGGCGCAGCTGGGCATCGCCTTCTCGGGCTGGACGCCCTCGGACCAGGCCGAAGGCCTGCGGGCCGCGCCGGTGGATGCGGCGGTCGAGAACACCTTCGGCCTGGGCATGGTGCTGTATGACCGCTATGTGCTGATGTTCCAGCTGGCCGGGCTGGTGCTGTTGGTGGCGATGATCGGGGCGATCGTGCTGACCATGCGCCACCGCAAGGACGTCAAGCGCCAGAACGTGCTGGAGCAGATGTGGCGCGACCCGGCCAAGACCATGGAGCTGAAGGACGTGAAGCCGGGGCAGGGGCTTTGAACGCGGCAAGCTGGACCGCGACAGCCATCGGGATCGCCGCGGCGGTCCCAGTAGCAAACGGATATTTCAACGGGTGAACGACCCGGAGGGACCAGGACGATGATCGGATTGACTCATTATCTTGTTGTGGGGGCGATATTGTTCGTCACCGGCATTTTCGGGATCTTCGTGAACCGAAAGAACGTCATCGTCATCCTGATGTCGATCGAGCTGATGCTCCTGGCGGTGAACATCAACTTCGTCGCCTTCTCGACCCATCTGGGCGATCTGGCCGGGCAGGTCTTCACCATGTTCGTGCTGACCGTCGCCGCCGCCGAGGCCGCCATCGGCCTGGCGATCCTGGTGGTCTTCTTCCGCAACCGCGGCACCATCGCGGTGGAAGACGTCAACGTGATGAAGGGATAAGCGAGCATGGAAAAATTCGTCCTCTTCGCGCCGCTCATCGCGTCGCTGATCGCCGGGCTGGGCTGGCGTGCCATCGGCGAGAAGGCCGCGCAATACCTGACCACGGGCGTGCTGTTCCTCAGCTGCCTGATCAGCTGGTACCTGTTTTTGTCCTTCGACGGCGTGCCGCGGCACATTCCGGTGCTCGACTGGGTCGTGACCGGCGATTTCCATGCCGAATGGGCGATCCGGCTGGACCGGCTGACCGCGATCATGCTGATCGTCGTGACCACCGTCTCGGCGCTCGTGCACATGTATTCGCTGGGCTACATGGCCCATGACGACAACTGGACGCATGACGAGCATTACAAGGCGCGCTTCTTCGCCTATCTCTCGTTCTTCACCTTCGCCATGCTGATGCTGGTGACGGCGGACAACCTGTTGCAGATGTTCTTCGGCTGGGAGGGCGTGGGCGTCGCCTCCTATCTGCTGATCGGCTTCTACTACAAGAAGGCCAGCGCCAATGCCGCGGCGATCAAGGCGTTCATCGTCAACCGCGTCGGCGATTTCGGCTTCCTGCTGGGCATCTTCGGCCTTTACTGGCTGACCGGCTCGGTCCAGTTCGACGAGATCTTCCGCCAGGTGCCCGAGCTTGCGCAGACCGAGATGCATTTCCTGTGGCGCGACTGGAACGCCGCGAACCTGCTGGGCTTCCTGCTTTTCGTCGGCGCCATGGGCAAATCGGCGCAGCTTCTGCTGCACACCTGGCTGCCGGACGCGATGGAGGGCCCGACCCCGGTCTCGGCGCTGATCCACGCCGCGACCATGGTGACCGCGGGCGTGTTCCTGGTCTGCCGCATGTCGCCGCTTTACGAATTCGCGCCGGATGCCAAGACCTTCATCGTCATCATCGGCGCCACCACCGCATTCTTCGCCGCGACCGTCGGTCTGGTGCAGAACGACATCAAGCGCGTCATCGCCTATTCGACCTGTTCGCAGCTGGGCTACATGTTCGTGGCGGCGGGCGTCGGCGTCTATTCGGCGGCCATGTTCCACCTGCTGACCCATGCCTTCTTCAAGGCCATGCTGTTTTTGGGCGCCGGCTCGGTGATCCATGCCATGCACCATGAACAGGACATGCGGAACTATGGCGGGCTGCGCAAGAAGATCCCGCTGACCTTCTGGGCGATGATGATCGGCACCTTCGCCATCACCGGCGTCGGCATCCCGCTGACCCATCTGGGCTTCGCCGGCTTCCTGTCCAAGGACGCGATCATCGAAAGCGCCTATGCGGGCAGCACCTATGCCTTCTGGCTGCTGGTTATCGCTGCCTGCTTCACCAGCTTCTATTCCTGGCGGCTGATCTTCCTGACCTTCTACGGCAAGCCGCGCGGCGACCATCACGCCCATGACCATGCGCATGAAAGCCCGCCGGTGATGACCATCCCGCTGGGCGTGCTGGCCGTGGGCGCGGTCTTTGCCGGCATGGTCTGGTATGGTCCCTTCTTCGGCGACCATCACAAGGTGACGGAATATTTCCACATCGCCGGCGCGCAGCATGAGGCCGCCGAGAGCGAGGAAGCGGAGCACGCGACCGCCGAGGCTGCGGTGGAGCATGTCGCCGCCGATACCGCCGAGGGCGAGCCGACTGACGAGGCCGCCCATGCCGAGGTCGCGGCCCCGGTCGGCGGTGCGATCTACATGCATCCCGACAACCACATCATGGACGAGGCGCATCATGCGCCGGCCTGGGTCAAGGTCTCGCCCTTCATCGCGATGGTGCTGGGGCTGATCACCGCCTTCTTCTTCTACATCGCCGATCCGTCGTTGCCCAAGCGGCTGGCGGCGCAGCAGCCGGCGCTGTATCAGTTCCTGCTCAACAAATGGTATTTCGACGAGATCTACGACTTCATCTTCGTCCGCCCGGCGAAATGGCTTGGCCGCGCGCTGTGGAAGGGCGGGGACGGTGCCGTCATCGACGGCACCATCAACGGGGTGGCCATGGGGTTGATCCCGCGGCTGACCCGCGCAGCGGTCCGGGTGCAATCGGGCTATCTGTTCCACTACGCCTTCGCGATGGTTCTGGGCATCGTGGGCTTGCTGATCTGGGTGATGATGCGGGGCGCGCACTGACATGACGAACCTTCTTTCCATCATCACCTTCCTGCCGATCGTCGCCGCGATCATCATGGCGCTGTTCCTGCGCGGCCAGGACGAGGCCGCGGCCCGCAACGCCAAGTGGCTGGCGCTGCTGACCACCACGGCGACCTTCGTGATCTCGCTTTTCGTGCTGTTCCGCTTCGACCCGGCGAACACGGGCTTCCAGTTCGTCGAGGATCACGCCTGGATCATGGGGCTGCGCTACAAGATGGGCGTGGACGGCATCTCGGTGCTGTTCGTGCTGCTGACCACCTTCATGATGCCGCTGACCATCCTTTCGACCTGGGCGGTCGAGGACAAGGTCAAGGAATACATGATCGCCTTCCTGGTGCTGGAAGGGCTGATGATCGGCGTCTTCACCGCGCTCGACCTGGTGCTGTTCTACCTGTTCTTCGAGGCGGGGCTGATCCCGATGTTCCTGATCATCGGCATCTGGGGCGGCAAGGACCGCATCTATGCGTCCTTCAAGTTCTTCCTCTACACCTTCCTCGGCTCGGTGCTGATGCTGGTGGCGATGATCGCCATGTATCGCATGGCGGGCACCACCGACATTCCGACGCTCCTGACCTTCGACTTCCCGTCGGACAACTTCCGCCTCTTGGGCATGACGGTGGTCGGCGGCATGCAGATGCTGCTGTTCCTGGCCTTCTTCGCCAGCTTCGCCGTGAAGATGCCGATGTGGCCGGTCCATACCTGGCTGCCCGACGCGCACGTCCAGGCGCCCACCGCCGGCTCGGTCCTGCTGGCGGCGGTGCTGCTGAAGATGGGCGGCTACGGCTTCCTGCGCTTCAGCCTGCCGATGTTCCCGGTCGCCAGCGGCGTGGCCCAGCCCTATGTCTTCTGGCTGTCGGCCATCGCCATCGTCTACACCTCGCTGGTGGCGCTGGCGCAGTCGGACATGAAGAAGGTCATCGCCTATTCCTCGGTCGCCCATATGGGCTACGTGACCATGGGCGTCTTTGCCGCGAACCAGATCGGCGTCGACGGCGCGATCTTCCAGATGCTGTCGCACGGCTTCATCTCGGGCGCGCTGTTCCTGTGCGTTGGCGTGATCTACGACCGCATGCACACGCGGGAAATCGACGCCTATGGCGGGCTGGTGAACCGGATGCCGGCCTATGCGGCGGTGTTCATGTTCTTCACCATGGCGAATGTGGGCCTGCCCGGCACCTCGGGCTTCGTGGGCGAGTTCCTGACGCTGATGGGGGTCTTCCGCGTCGATACCTGGGTGGCGCTGGTCGCGACCTCGGGGGTGATCCTGTCGGCGGCCTATGCGCTGTGGCTTTATCGCCGGGTGACGCTGGGCCAGCTGATCAAGGAAAGCCTGAAGTCGATCACCGACATGACCCCGCGCGAGCGCTGGGTATTCGTTCCGCTGATCGCGATGACGCTGATCCTGGGCGTCTATCCGCGGCTCGTCACCGACGTGACCGGCCCGGCGGTCGCAGCACTCGTGCAAGACTACAACCAGAGCCAGCCGGCGGCACCCGTCGCCACGGCCCAAGCCAGCCACTAGGGGACGGATATGACCTCGCTCGATTTCTCGACCATTCTGCCCGAGGTGGTGCTGGCCGGTTACGCCCTTGCCGCCCTGATGGCGGGGGCCTATCTCGGCAAGGACAGGCTGGCCCGGACGCTGCTTTGGGTCACGGTCGCGGCCTTCCTGGTCGTCGCGGCCATGGTGGGCCTGGGCAACCATGCCGACGGCACCGCCTTCCATGGCATGTTCATCGACGACGGCTTCTCGCGCTTTGCCAAGGTGGTGACGCTGGTCGCCGCCGCCGGCGTGCTGGCGATGAGCGCCGACTACATGCAGCGCCGCAACATGCTGCGCTTCGAGTTCCCGATCATCGTCGCGCTGGCGGTGCTGGGCATGATGTTCATGGTCTCGGCCGGCGACCTCTTGACCCTCTATATGGGGCTGGAACTGCAATCGCTGGCGCTTTACGTCGTCGCCGCCATGCGCCGCGACTCGGTGCGCTCGTCCGAGGCGGGGCTGAAATATTTCGTCCTCGGTTCGCTCAGCTCGGGCCTGCTGCTCTATGGCGCCTCGCTGGTCTACGGCTTTGCCGGCACCACCGGGTTCGAGGGCATCATCTCGACCATCCAGGGCGGCCACCTGTCGCTGGGCGTGCTGTTCGGGCTGGTGTTCATGCTGGTGGGCCTGTCGTTCAAGGTCTCGGCCGTGCCCTTCCACATGTGGACGCCGGACGTCTATGAGGGCTCGCCGACGCCGGTGACCGCCTTCTTCGCCACCGCGCCCAAGGTCGCGGCCATGGCGCTGATCGCGCGGCTGGTCTTCGACGCCTTCGGCCATGTCATCGGCGACTGGAGCCAGATCGTCGCGGCGTTGGCGGTGATGTCGATGTTCCTGGGCTCGATCGCCGGGATCGGCCAGACCAACATCAAGCGGCTGATGGCCTATTCCTCGATCGCGCATATGGGCTTTGCCCTGGTCGGCCTTGCCGCCGGCACCGCCATCGGCGTGCAGAACATGCTGCTTTACATGACCATCTATGCGGTGATGAACATCGGCACCTTCGCCTTCATCCTGTCGATGGAGCGTGACGGCGTGCCGGTCACCGACCTTGCCGCACTGAACCGCTTTGCCTGGACCGATCCGGTCAAGGCGCTGGCCATGCTGGTGCTGATGTTCAGCCTGGCGGGCGTGCCGCCGACCCTGGGCTTCTTTGCTAAGTTCGGCGTGCTGACGGCGGCGGTCGATGCCGGCATGGGCTGGCTGGCGGTTCTGGGCGTCATCGCCTCGGTCATCGGTGCCTTCTATTACCTGCGCATCGTCTATTACATGTATTTCGGCGGCGAATCCGAGGGCATGACCTCGCGCATGGGCGCGGTGCAATACCTGGCGCTGATGCTGCCGGCGCTGGCCATGCTGGTGGGGGCGATCAGCATGTTCGGCGTTGATGCCGCCGCCGGCCGCGCGGCCGAGACCCTGGTCGGTCCGGGCGCCGCTGTCGAGCAGCCCGCCGCGCAAGCCGAGCCCGCGCAAGGTGAGTGACGCCTGGCCCGCGGGCGTGGCCCGGCATGTGCTGGCCCGCACCGACAGCACCAATGCCGAGGCGCTGAAGCTGGCGCCCGGCCTTTCCGCTCCCGCCTGGGTGATGGCCCGCGAGCAATTCGCGGGCCGTGGCCGTCGCGGGCGCGAATGGGTCATGCCGGCTGGAAACTTTGCCGGCACGCTGGTCCTGCGGCCGCAGGGCGGGACGCTGGCGGCGGCGCAGCTGTCCTTCGTCGCGGCGCTGGCGCTTTACGATGCGCTTGGCCTGGCCTGCGGGCCGGCCGCGCGGCTGGCGATCAAATGGCCCAACGACGTGCTGCTGAACGGCGGCAAGGTGGCGGGCATCCTGCTGGAAAGCGCGGGCTCGGGTCCGGGGGTGCAGGCGGTGGCGGTGGGCATCGGCGTGAACCTGGCCGCCGCGCCGGATGCCAGCGTGGTCGAGCCGGGGGCGATCCCGCCGGTTTCCGTGCAAGGCGAGACCGGCCATGCCGTCGATCCCGAGGATTTCTTGGACCTGCTGGCCCCGGCCTTCGCGCGTTGGCAGGCGCAGCTCGACAGCTATGGCTTCGCGCCGATCCGCAACGCCTGGCTGGCCCGCGCCGCACGGCTGGGCGAGCCGATCATCGCCCGCACCGGCGCGACCGAAAACCACGGCATCTTCGAGGGCATCGACGACAGCGGCGCGCTGATCCTGCGCGGCCCGGCCGGGCGGCAGGTCATCCCCGCCGCCGAAGTCTTTTTCGGAGGCTGAGCGCCATGCTGCTTTGCATCGACACCGGCAACACCAACACGGTCTTTTCCGTCTGGGACGGCGAGAAATTCGTCGGCCTCTGGCGCATCTCGACCGACCACCGGCGCACGGCGGACGAATATTTCGTCTGGCTGTCGACGCTGATCTCGCTGCAGAAGCTGGAACTGAACATCGATGCCTGCATCATCAGTTCGACCGCGCCGCGGGTGGTGTTCAACCTGCGCGTGCTCTGCAACCGCTATTTCGACACGCGCCCGCTGGTGGTGGGCAAGCCGGACTGCCTGCTGCCGGTGGCGCCGCGCGTCGATTTCGGCACCGTGGTCGGGCCCGACCGGCTGGTGAACACCTGGGGGGCGTTCCAGCGGCACGGGCCGGACCTGATCGTGGTCGATTTCGGCACCGCGACCACCTTCGACGTGGTAGACACCGACGGCGCCTATGTCGGCGGGGTCATCGCGCCGGGGGTGAACCTGTCGCTGGAGGCGCTGCACATGGGCGCGGCCAGCCTGCCGCATGTCGACGTGACCATGCCGGCCAAGGTGATCGGCACCAATACGGTGGCCTGCATCCAGTCCGGCATCTTCTGGGGCTATATCGGCCTGGTGCAGGGCGTGGTGGACAAGATCCGCGAGGAACGCGGCAGGCCGATGAAGGTTATTGCTACGGGCGGTCTGGCGCCGCTGTTCGACCAGGGATTTGATTTGTTCGACGCGATCGAGGACGATCTGACCATGCACGGCCTGCGCCTGATCCATGATTACAACAAGGAGATGGGCAATGGCTGAGCGCCTGATCTATCTGCCGCTGGGCGGCGCGGGCGAAATCGGCATGAACGCCTATGTCTACGGCTACGGCCAGCCGGGACGCGAGCGGCTGATCGTCGTCGATCTGGGCGTGACCTTCGGCGACATGGATTCTGCGCCGGGTATCGACCTGATCATGGCCGATGTCGCCTGGCTGGAGGCGAACCGTGACCGCATCGACGCCATCTTCATCACCCATGGGCACGAGGATCACGTCGGCGCGCTCGGCCTGCTGTGGCCCAGGCTGCAAAAGCCGGTGCATTGCCGCCGCTTCACCGGCGCGCTGGCGCGGCTGAAGCTGGAAGAAGCCGGCCAGCCGGTCGATCAGCTGCATATCCACGCCCCGCGCCCCGACGTGGTGACGGCCGGCCCGTTCCGGGTGCAATTCGTCCCGGTCAGCCATTCGATCCCGGAAAGCTCGGCGCTGATCATCGACACGCCGGCGGGCCGGATCGTGCATACCGGCGATTTCAAGCTGGACGGTACCCCGGTGGTGGGCGAGGCTTTCGACCCGATCCTGTGGCACGACATCGCGAACGAGGGGCAGGGGATCAAGGTGCTGACCTGCGATTCCACCAATGTCTTCTCGCCCCATCCCGGCCGGTCCGAGGCGGTGCTGGCCACTCCGCTGCTGGATTTCGTCATGGCGCAGCGGCAGATGGTGGTGGCGACCACCTTCGCCAGCAACATCGCCCGGCTCAAGACCCTCGCCGAGGCCGGCATCGCCGCCGGCCGCAAGATCTGCCTTCTGGGCCGGGCCATGCGTCGCATGGTGACCGTCGGCATCGAGACCGGCATCCTGACGAATTTCCCCTCGTTCATCAGCCCCGAGGAGGCTTCCGAACTGCCCCGCGACAAGGTGATGCTGATCGTCACCGGCAGCCAGGGCGAGCGCCGTGCCGCCAGCGCCCAGCTGTCGCGCGGCCGCTACCTGGGCATCGAGCTGAAAGAGGGGGACAGCTTCCTCTTCAGCTCGCGCACCATCCCCGGCAACGAGCGCGGGGTGATCCGCATCATGAACGCGCTCTCGGAAATGGGCGTGGACCTGTATGACGCCGATGACGGGCTCTATCACGTCTCGGGCCATGCCAACCGCCCGGATATCGAGGCGGTGCATGACCTGCTGAAGCCGCAGATCGTCATCCCGATGCATGGCGAGCACATGCATCTGCGCGAACATGCCAAGCTGGCCGAGGCGCGCGGCATTCATTCGGTGGTGGCGACCAACGGCACCATGCTGGACCTGTCGGGCGAGGCGCCGCGGGTGGTGGATCAGATCGACACCGGGCGGATTTATCTCGACGGAACGGTGCTGATCGGCGCCATGGACGGGGTGGTGCGCGACCGCATCCGCATGGCGCTGAACGGCCATGCCATGGTCTCGGTCATCATCGACGAGGACGACACGCCGCTGCCCGATGCCTGGGTGGAACTCTCGGGCCTGCCCGAGAAGGGCCGTGCCGGCGTGCCCCTGGCCCGCAATATCGAGGCCGAGCTGGCCGGGTTCCTGGAACGCGCCGACGACCGCACGGTGATGGACGACGACCGGCTGGAGGAGGCGATCCGCAAGATCACCCGTCAGGTCTCGATGGAGGAGATCGGCAAGAAGCCCGAGGTGACGGTGGTGATCTCGCGCCTCGCCGCGGAATGACTTGACCCTGCCGCATGGGCCGGGCAAAGCCCTCCGCCAAGGAAAGACCATGAGCGAATTCGACCCGAACCCTCCGCGCCGCAATTTCTACGGCCGCCGTCACGGCAAGACCCTGCGCCAGAGCCAGAAGGGCTACCTGTCCGAGGATCTGGGCAGCCTGCGCCCGCGCGGCATTACCTTCGCCGAGAACCCCGAGAGGAAGCCCATCGACCCGGCGGCGATCTTTGGTGACGACCGGCCGGTCTGGCTTGAGGTCGGCTTCGGCGGCGGCGAGCACATGGTCCACATGGCGGCGCGCTATCCCGAGATCGGCATCATCGGCTGCGAGCCCTTCATCAACGGCGTCGCCATGCTGCTGGGCAAGATCCGCAATGCCGGCGTGCAGAATGTCAGCGTGCATCCCGGCGATGCGCGCGACCTGATGGACGTGCTGCCGGATGCCTCGATCAGCCGCGCCTTCCTGAACTATCCCGACCCCTGGCCCAAGGCGCGCCATCACCGCCGCCGCTTTGTGACGCCCGAGCATCTGATCCCGCTCGCCCGCGTCATGAAGCCGGGCGCCGAATTCCGCGTCGCCACCGACATCCCCGATTACGTCCGCCAGACGCTGGAGGAGGTGCCGCAGGCCGGGTTCCAGCTGATCGGCGAAGGCCCGGAGCCTTGGCACGACTGGCCCGGCACCCGCTACGAGCAGAAGGCGCTGCGCGAGGGCCGGGCCCCGCATTACGTCACCTTCCGGCGCCGATCCTGAAGCGGCGCTGATCGCCACCGATTGCAACCCCCGCCCGTGACCGCTATCACCTTGCGCGACAAGCACGAGGGGGCCTTCATGTCACATTCCGCCGAACCGCTTCCGATGACCGCCCGCCGCTCGGGTCCCCTGTCGGGCGAGGCCAAGGTGCCGGGCGACAAGTCGATCAGCCACCGCGCCCTGATCCTCGGCGCGCTGTCGGTGGGCGAGACGCATATCACCGGTCTGCTGGAGGGCCAGGACGTGCTGGACACGGCATCGGCGATGCAGGCCTTCGGCGCCCAGGTCGAGCGCCTGGGCGAGGGCGAATGGAAGGTCAACGGCGTCGGCGTCGGCGGCTTTGCCGAGCCCGAGGGCGTGATCGACTGCGGCAATTCCGGCACCGGCGTGCGGCTGATCATGGGCGCCATGGCCACGACGCCGATCACTGCCACCTTCACCGGCGATGCCAGCCTGTCGCGCCGGCCGATGGGCCGCGTTACCGACCCGCTGGAACTGTTCGGCTGCGAGGTCACGGCGCGCGAGGGCAAGCGTCTGCCCGTGACGATCAAGGGCGCGGCCGATCCGGTGCCGGTGCGCTACAAGACCCCGGTCGCCAGCGCCCAGATCAAGTCGGCGGTGCTGCTCGCGGGCCTGAACGCGCCGGGCGAGACGGTGGTGATCGAATCCGAGCCGACCCGCGACCATACCGAGCGCATGCTCGCCGGCTTCGGCGCCAGCATCCGCACCGAGACGACCGACGAGGGCCATGTCATCACCCTGCAGGGCCGGCCGGAACTGAGGCCGCAGCCGGTGGCGGTGCCGCGCGATCCCTCCAGTGCCGCCTTCCCGGTGGCGGCGGCGCTGATCGTGCCGGGATCCGAGATCCGCGTGCCGGGCGTCAGCCGCAACCCGACCCGCGACGGGCTTTATGTCACGCTGCTGGAAATGGGCGCCGACATCCGCTTCGAGAACCCGCGCGAAGAGGGCGGCGAGCCAGTCGCTGACCTGGTGGTCCGCCACGGCCCGCTGAAGGGCGTGACCGTGCCGGCCGAGCGTGCCGCCAGCATGATCGACGAATTCCCGATCCTCTCGGTCATTGCCTGCTTTGCCGAGGGCAAGACCGTGATGCAGGGCGTCCACGAGCTTCGCGTCAAGGAAAGCGACCGCATCGACGCCATGGCGGTCGGCCTGCGCGCCAATGGCGCCGAGGTCGAGGATACGCCCGACACCATGACCGTCCACGGCAAGGGCGGGCTGAAAGGCAGCGCCACCTGCGCCACGCATCTCGACCACCGCATCGCCATGTCCTTCCTGGTCGCGGGGCTCGCCTCCGAGCAGCCGATCAGCGTGGATGACGGCGGCCCCATCGCCACCTCCTTCCCGGATTTCCTGCCGCTGATGCAAAGGCTCGGCGCCCGGATCGACTGATCCGTCGCGGCCGGGGCTGTCTGCCCCATTGGCCATTGGTCCTCGGACCGATGGCGGACCAATGGCTAACCCCCGAGGATATTTCGACAAGAAAGAAAAAAGGAGAGCGGCGCCGGACGGGCGCCGCCTGTGGTCTTTCTCTGTTGCTCAAATACCCATTGCGGCCGTGGCCGCCGGGAGCGGCCTAGCCCGCCTTGGCGGCCTCGGGATAGCCGAGCCCGGCCAGCGCCTCGCGGATCTCGTCCAGGATCGCCGGGTCGTCGATGGTGGCGGGGGTCTTGAACGGTTCGCCGTCGGCGATCTTGGCCATGGTGGCGCGCAGGATCTTGCCCGAGCGGGTCTTGGGCAGGCGGTCCACCACGCAGGCCGACTTGAAGGCCGCGACCGGGCCGATCTTGTCGCGCACCAGCTTGACCACCTCGCGCGCCACCTGCTCATGCGGCGTCGCGACCCCGGCCTTCAGGCACAGGAATCCGACCGGCGACTGGCCCTTGAGGCTGTCCGCCACGCCGATCACCGCGCATTCCGCCACGGCAGGATGCGAAGCCAGCACCTCTTCCATGGCTCCGGTCGACAGCCGGTGGCCGGCAACGTTGATCACGTCGTCGGTGCGGGCCATGATGTAGAGATAGCCGTCCTCGTCGATATAGCCCGCGTCGCCGGTTTCGTAATAGCCGGGGAAATGCTCGAGATAGGACTTGCGGAAGCGGGTTTCGGCATTCCACAGCCCAGGCAGCGTGCCGGGCGGCAGCGGCAGCTTGACCGCGATGGCGCCCAGCGTGCCCGCCGGCACCGGGTGGCCGGCCTCGTCCAGCACCTGCACGTCATAGCCGGGCATCGGCACCGAGGGGCTGCCGAGCTTGGTCGGCAAGGTTTCGATGCCGATGGGATTGGCGGCGATGGCCCAGCCGGTCTCGGTCTGCCACCAGTGATCGACCACCGGCACGCCCAGATGTTCCTGCGCCCATTTCACCGTGTCGGGGTCGGCGCGCTCGCCGGCTAGGAACAGGGCTTGCAGGTCGTGCAGCTTGTAGCGCCGGATCCATTCGCCCTCGGGATCCTCGCGGCGGATGGCGCGCAGGGCGGTGGGCGCGGTGAAGAAGCTCTTGATGCGGTGGTTCTGGATGATGCGCCAGAAGACGCCCGGATGCGGGGTGCCCACGGGCTTGCCCTCGAAGACCACGGTGGTCGCGCCGGCGATCAGCGGCCCGTAGCAGATATAGCTGTGCCCGACGACCCAGCCCACGTCCGAGGCGGCCCAGAAGCGGTCGCCGGCGGCGATGTTGTAGATGTTGGTCATCGACCATTGCAGCGCCACCAGATGGCCGGCGGTGTGGCGCACCACGCCCTTGGGCTGGCCGGTGGTGCCCGAGGTATAGAGGATATAGGCCGGGTGGTTGCCCTCGACCGGCACGCATTCGGCGGGCTTCACGCCGTATTGGAAGCCGTGCCAGTTGAAGTCGCGGCCCTCGACCAGCTTGGCCACCTCCTGCTCGCGCTGGAAGATGACGCAGAATTCGGGCTTGTGCTGGGCCATGTCGATGGCGGCGTCGGCGTTGTTGCAGAACTCCGTTTTCTGAGGGATTCACACTGCGAATCCAGTGGGCTAAGGGGCGAGTATGAGCAAGCCTGAGCCCACCCGCTACCGCACGAT